>JAMHVA010000001.1:0-5714 GCA_035904625.1 Alphaproteobacteria bacterium
GGTTCAGACTCTGGCACTGTTTCTATCACGGTTGCTTCGGTCAATGATGGCCCGGTGGCACAGAACGATCTGTTTGCCGGAATACAGGATATTGAGATATCAGGCAATCTGTTTGCCGATAACGGTCATGGTGCGGATTCTGACCCTGACGGCGGTGTTTTAAGACTGGTACAGGAAATCGTGGTCAGTGCTGCCGGTGGCTCGGTCGTGTTGATGCATAACGGTGATTTCGTTTATACGCCGCCTGCCGGGTTCTTTGGCAATGATAGTTTTGAATATACCTTGAGCGATAGTCAGGGTGGCGAGGCGACGGCGACAGCTTTCATCACGCTTGAGCCTGCCAACCGTGCGCCCGAGGCGCAGGATGATAACGGTTCAGGATTTATACTTGAGACAATCGGCGGCAATGTGCTGGCCGATAACGGTCATGGCGCTGATTCCGATCCCGATGGCGATAGTTTAAGTGTCCAGCCTGCGGAATTTAGGACAGCCAGCGGCGGTCTTGTCGTGCTGGATGACGATGGCCATTATGCCTATACGGCAGTGGCAGGATTTACAGGGACGGAGAGCTTTACCTATACCCTGTTCGATGGTCAGGGGGGATCAGATGCCGCCACTGTGACTTTAACTGTAGGGCTTCGCGGCAACGAGATCGTTGGCAGCGGGCGAGGCGAGTTCATATTGGGGACGCAGCGCAGTGATGTGATACTGGCCAAAGGGGGAGACGACTTTGTTCTGGGGCGGCAATCCGCCGACAAGATACTGGGCGGGTCGGGCAAGGACTTTATTCACGGTCAGAATGGCGATGATCTGCTGATCGGCGGCTCCGGAAGCGACCAGCTCTATGGCGGCAACGGTAACGATATCCTGATCGGGGATGATGTGCTGATCATTGGCAGCGGTGCGGGCACCCGTTACATGCAAGCTGGCTTAGGCGGCGAAGGCGACTGCCTTGATGGCGGCAATGGCAGCGACCTTCTGATGGGTGGGGCCGGGAATGATACACTCACGGGCGGCAACGGCGCGGATGTCTTCAAATTCCTTGCTGGCGCAAACGGCAAGGACAGGATCACGGATTTTGATGCGCGTGATGGCGACAAGATCGATATATCCGATGTGCTGGAGAACAGCTACGATCCGCTGGCCGATCTGATCAGCCAGTTTGCCAAAATTGACAGGCAGGGTCACAACTACACGCTCTCCGTCGATGCCGATGGCGCGGATAATGGCGCAAACTTCACTGCGATAGCCGTTTTCGACAGCCACCGCCAGCTGACCCTTGAATCCATGATCCAGAATGGTAGTCTGATCGTCTAGCAGGCTAATCCCTTGGCAATAGCCGATTTATCTGGGGTCAAATTGCGGGTGTGAAAATCTTTGTTTCCAGAAATCGCATTTTAATGATCTATAAGCCAGACTGAGTCGATGGGGTCATCTTCATCGTGGGCATCTTTGTCCCCTCCCATAAAATGCTCTTTGAGGATGGTCCATGAAACGGCTTGATTGAAGGCATCGAGAGATGCTTCGCAGGCATTTATGTAGGCGCTGGGTTCATCATATTCATATCGGACACCAAGTGAGGGGTAATTACCCAGATCATGGTCATGCCACATAACACCCAGCTTGGAATCATCCGGGCCATCGCCGCAGACAAAATGGACATAATTTTTGGCCAATTCCAGACAGAATAAAATCCAGCCTTTTTCATGAGGCATTTCGCCTGTATCTACGCTGCCGATACTTTCCCAAGGCATATTTCTTTCTCCTCTGTCTTAGCTAAACATGACATTCAATGTATAGGCTGCAATAACTTGCCCTACGGCGAAGGATATGGAGGGTGCATAAGCTCTGTAATAATCCCAATAGACTGTATGTACCAATTTTGATAAAAGCGGCATGGCCAGTATCGCTATGCCCCATACAACGGCGATAGCCAGCGGCAAACTTAGCAAAGCAATCCACCAAGGAAAAAAGAACCATAAGGAAATTTGTACCCCAAAGACGGCCAGAATATCTTTCATTTCGCGCTCTCTGGTTTTATTTGGTAACTGTATTGATAACTTTGAATCCTTCGGTCTTGTACTGAGCAACGCATTCATTATCATTGCCTTTCTGAATGTGATAACCGATAGCCCCACCAGCCATTGAACTGCTGATGTTGCCGCCGCATTGAACAACCTGCCCGGTTTTATTATTACGCAGCACTGTCATAGGCGTAGTGCAGGCGGAAAGCAGCAATACCGCTGCGATCAAGGTGATGTATCTATTTTTCATGTTTTGTTTCCCCTAAAGAAATAGTCGCCAGAACTGTCCTGCTCTGGCGACCGGGGATTAGAAACCACTCATTACAAGATGGCGCGATAGCCTTTAAGTGGTCAAAATATGCCCCCAATTCTTCCGGCTCTGATCGAACGACAATGTATGTAAGGTGATGATTATAGCAGAAAAACCCAATGAAATCATTGGGTTGATGGTACGTCTACGTACGCTGCTGAACAGTGTTGGGAAGGATATTGGTGGCGGTGGAGGGAAACCCTACCAATTTTGAAAAGGCGCGGAAATCAAGGATTTATAGGCCGCCAAATCAGTATCGAATGGTCTGAAGTGTACCACGCGGTGTACAAAAGTCAATATGGAATCTGTCCGACTTGTACGGCGTCGAACGATTCAACATGCATGATACGACATAAACGCCGTATCGATTCAGCTTTGTGACAGTCGCAAAACTGAATGGTCAGACCTCATCACGTTTTCCTGAAAACAGTTTATAGAGTGCAGGAAGGACGATCAGTGTCAGAAGTGTTGCAGTGATAAGTCCCCCAATGACAACGGTTGCCAATGGTTTCTGTACTTCCGCACCCGTGCCTGTTGCCAGTGCCATCGGCACGAAGCCGAGAGAAGCAACAAGAGCTGTCATCAATACAGGCCGCAGACGTGTGAGGGCACCTTCAACAATCGCTTCCCGCGTTTCCATGCCTTTCTTAACCAAATCATTGATGTAGGTGATCATCACCAAACCGTTCAGCACGGCTATACGTTCATCTGGGGTTGCGCCATCGTGATTCTCTTTTTCCCAGCCACGCCATACTTCGGAATCCAGCCAAAGCTGTCCTTCGGCATCCATCAGAAGCCTTTCAAAGTAATTCCGTATCAGGAACTTTATGTCGTCGCTGGTCGGTTGCATGACCCGGATCATATCAAAAAGCCTGTCCAACGAGGAATTCAAAAAGGCAGTGGTCTGTTTAGCGGCGACGTAATCCCCGTTCTTCAGGGCTTTCTTGCATTCCCTGACCCCGATGATCTCACGAAGGTCATGAGGTATCTTCTTGCGGTAATAATAGGAGTTGTCTGTCCGGTATAACCCGGCTTGGTTGGATATGGACTTCATGTCTGGCCTCATGTGTACATGGTGGTGTACCAATCAGCGAAACTACGAATCTGTGACTTCCAAAACCCCGCAGGAAACTGCGGTTTTAAAACAAAATTGGTGGCGGTGGAGGGACTTGAACCCCCGACACAAGGATTATGATTCCTCTGCTCTACCGGCTGAGCTACACCGCCACAGGTGTTCGTCGAGGCTGCGTTTATCGCGCTTCAAGGGCTTTTTGTCAAGCTTTCCGGTGGGGTGGCTTTCGCCGCTGAATTGAGCTGCTTATCCAGAAAGGACAGGGTTCTCTGCCATGACAGGATATCGGCGTCTTCGTTATAGGCAGCCCCTTTGGCTGGGTCGCCTCCAGCCTCTTTTTCCGTAAAGCTGTGGACGGCGCCGGGATAGGCGTAAAAGGTCATCCGCGCCCCGGAATTGGCGATTTCCTGTTCAAAAGCTGTCACTTCCGCCAGCGGCACATAGGGGTCGTCGGCGCCGTGGTGTACCAGAAGGGGGCCTTTGATCGCGCCTTCTTCTGCCGCAGCCTTGGTCGCCAGTCCGCCATGGAAGCTGACGAAGCCTTGCAGGTTGGCCCCGGCGCGGGCGGCTTCGAGCGCCATGGTGCCGCCGAAGCAATAGCCGATGATGGCGATCCGCGGGCCGATGCTGCTCATCGATTTCACAAGGTCGATGGCGGCCATCAGGCGCTTGCGGGCCAGAACCGGATCGTTCTTGTAAATTCCCGCCTGCTTGCCGGCGTCTTCCGGCGTCTGCGGGCGGATGCCCTGACCATACATATCAATCGCAAAAGCGTTATAACCTTCGGCAGCCAGCATGTCGGCGCGGCGTTTCTCGTAATCGCCCAGGCCCTTCCACTGGTGCACGATCAGAACCACCGGGGCACCGGCTTGCTCGGCGCGGGCCATGTACCCTTCAAGCTGCACATCGCCGTCCTTATAAAGAAGCGTTTCACCGGCGAAAGCGGGCGTGGTGATCAGGCAGAGCAGGGTGAGCAGAGCAGCACGTAAAAACATAATAAAATCCTCCTGACAGGGTCGGAGCAATTATAGTGCGGTACGGGGGATGTTCAATAGAGGCACCTGATCTACTAAAAACGTTATGCGATCAGTAAGGGCGCTCTTTTGTCGATACGATGAACGCGCGGCGGTTGTGCCAGAATATGCTGAATGGCAGTGGCTGCGGTCCTAATGGTTTCTCTTAAATCCTCAATTTGCCACGGTCCATTGAATAAAAAGATATGGATTTTCGAGGCAGGATGATCGGGTCTTTTTGACAAGGTGATGAAGTCGCTGTCGCGCGTCATGATCCCGCTGAATTCATGTTCAAGGGCAAAGCCCGCTATACCGGCATCGATCTCTTTGCGGTGCATGGCTCTGACAGTTTCGCTCGGGTTGAGGCGCGCCCATCCTTCCGCCGCGACGTGAGAGGAAAAGCCGAAAATGCCTTTCACCTGAGGCAGTAAAGATGCCGGCATGCATTCATCCAGCAGGAAGAATTTTGGGCCCGCAGGCAGAGGTGCCGGCGCATTGGCATCGCCGCCAAAGCGGGCGAACCACGCATGGACATTTGCCAGCTCTTTGGACCCCAGTTTCAGGTCCTTTTGAATCCGGCCATCGGGTTCCCCGTCTTGAATGCGGTCAAGGACGGATTGCAAACGGACCCCGCTTTTTTTAAGTATGCGGGTTTCGCTGTTTTCCACCGCTTGGGAAACAATGCCAAAGACACCCTTCAGGGAGAAGTCCTGATCGTTCATGCCGCTTGCTCCAGCGCTGCGTTTTCCGTGCTGGCAATCCAGCCGCCGCCGATCATGCGTTCGCCGTCATAACAGACAGCGGCTTGCCCGGGCGAAATGCCGTATTGCGCGTCTTTGAGCGTCAGGGTCGCGCTGCCGTCTTCGTGGCGCGTCAGTGTGGCGTTGATCGGCTGCATCATCGAACGGAATTTCAGCAGCACGTCTTTATGATCGCCATCCAGCCAGTTGCAGTCTTTCAAATGGATTGTATCGCGGGCGAGGGCTTCTTTCGGGCCGACGACGACACGCGCATTCGCAGCATCGACTTTCACGACATAAAACGGATCGTTGTTATCCGAATGGCCGCCGCCGATGCCAAGGCCTTTGCGCTGGCCGATGGTGTAATGAATGATGCCCTCATGCGTGCCCAGCACACGGCCATCGATATGTTCGATGGTACCGGGCTTTTGCGCTTCGGGGCGCAGGCGCTTGACCACCTTGGTGTAATCGCCGCCGGGCACGAAACAGATATCTTGTGAGTCCGGCTTGTCCGCCGTGATCAGGCCTAGGCGCTGGGCGTGCTGGCGTGTCACG
>JAMHVA010000002.1:0-6583 GCA_035904625.1 Alphaproteobacteria bacterium
CAAGGGAAACTTCAGGATAAATACCCAAGGCCAGCCGCTTTTCCCGGCCAGCAAAACGATATTTCAGCCGCCATAGCTTGCTTCCGTGGGGGGTTACCTCAAGGTACATGCCCGCCGAATCTCCCAGTTTGTAGGGTTTTTCTCGCGGCTGGGCATTCTTACAGGCGGTATTCGTAAGGGCCATTCTGGGGGCATCCTGTCCGTATTTCTTATCTTTATGCCCCCATTCTTGCCCCCAAAACCCATGGATGTAAAGACATATCCATGAATCCACAAAGACACAGGTACACTGAAACCCTTTTATTCATCGGGGTTTCTTGCACTTTCATAAACTGTCATGAAGCTGGGTGAAGCTGTTAATGGCGGAACGGGAGGGATTCGAACCCTCGATACAGTATGACCCGTATGACGATTTAGCAAACCGTTGCCTTCAGCCGCTCGGCCACCGTTCCATGCCAAAACAGGGTTATCAGTTACCAGTAATCGGCCAGCAGATCAACCATTTATCCCGGTTTTTACGCCAGATTTTTTCATAATCTAAAAAATCTGTGGGATACCGCCCCTGTCCCGCCTGAACGATTGCGTTCGCGGGAATATCATTAATAATGACATTCCTACCTTGATGAAAAGAGTGACCCATGAAACCCGATTTCCTGAAACTTCCCGGTAATATCGTCGCTGCCGCTGGCAAGAAAACGACAATCACCCTGACCCCGGTCACCGAGACAGCGCTGGATGCGTGGTTGAAAAAGAAACCGGCATCGCTGCGCCAGAAAATAGAGCATACAGGTTTCAAGGCTGGCCCGGGTTCGATCTTTGTCGTTTATGACGACAAAGGCAAAATCGAGAGCGTGCTGTGCGGATATAACGTGGGTACGCCCCACAACGACGCTGCCGCGATTGCGGAATCCCTCTCCCGGGGTTTGAGCAAAAAAACGCTGGCGACACTGGTTTTCAAACTGGATGAAACAGGACTGCGCGGTGAAGACCTGAACCGTTTGTGTCTGGGCTGGATCCTCGCGGGTTACAAGTTCGACCGTTACAAGAAAATGGACCCCGGCATGGCCACGCTGATCTGGCCCAAAGGCGCAGACCGGGATTCAGTGCGGGCCCACGCCGAGGCAACATTCCTGATCCGTAACCTGATCAATATTCCGGCCAATGATCTGGGCCCGGATGAGTTTGAGAAAGCGGCGCGCGCGGTGGCCGCCGCCGAAGGCTTAAGTGTCAAGGTCATCAAGGATAAAGACCTGCTGAAGCAAAACTTTCCCATGATCTATAACGTCGGCAAGGGCAGCCCCCGCCGCCCGCGTTTGATCGAGATGAGCTGGGGCAATCCCAAGCATCCGAAAGTCACGCTGATCGGCAAGGGTGTCTGCTTTGACACGGGCGGGCTGGACCTGAAGCCCGGCACCGCCATGTATACGATGAAGAAAGACATGTGCGGAGCATCCCACGCCATTGCGCTGGCGCTACTGATCATTCGTCACAAAATCCCGGTTCATGTGCGTGTTCTGACGCCGGTGGTGGAGAATTCGATTTCCGGTGAATCCTTCCGCCCTTCCGATGTTATCCCCAGTCGCAAGGGTATCAGCGTGGAGGTCAGTGACACAGACGCCGAAGGCCGCCTGATCCTGGGTGACGCGCTGGCGTATGGGTCGGAAGGCAAACCCGCATTCATGGTGAACTTCGCGACACTCACGGGTGGCGTGGCGCTCGGCCCCGATATTCCGGCGATGTTCTCGAACAACATGAAGGTGGCGTTCGATATCAGGGATATCAGTGAGAGCGTCAATGACCCGTTGTGGCCCTTGCCGCTCCCGCCATCGTATCGCCGTCATATGGCCAGCGATATCGCCGATACCTGCACCGTCGGCAATGCCCGCGGTGGCACCATTCATGCAGCGCTGTTCCTTGAGAATTTCGTTGACCCGGCAGTGGACTGGGTCCATATCGACCATTTCGGCTGGGAACCCGGCGGGCGCCCGGGCCGCTCACGCGGCGGCAGCGAGATGGGCCTGCGGGCGATCTTTGCCTATATCGACAAACGCTTCGGCAAAACAAAAATGAAGACAAAGAAAAAGCTATGAAAAAAGTTGTCACGACAGGCCCATTCAAGGTCGTAAAGCCGACTGCCGATATCCATGAGGAGCCATGCATCATGGAGCGGATCGGCCGGCGCGACTCTCAGTTACTGCTGGGCGAACTGTTCAAGGTCACAGGCCGTGAAGGACATTTCCTGAAAGGCCGATCAAAAACCGATGGCTATACGGGCTATATGCATCATGCCGACCTAGCCCCTGCCGAAGACCCGGCGACGCATTTCTGCGCAGCGCGCTTGAGCTCGATCAGGACGGCACCGGACATCAAGGCCCGCGAGGTCATGCCCGTCAGCATGATGTCACGCCTGACCATTGATAGGCACTCCCTGAAGAATGATTTTGTCTACGCCACGGGTCTGGGCTGGATTCACGCGGGCCATGTCGCGCCCCTGCCCAGTCTGAAGCAGCGGATCGACCATGTGACAGAGGCGCTGGAATATCTTGGTACGCAATATCGTTACGGCGGCCGGTCAGCTTTCGGGATTGATTGCTCCGGCATGGTGCAGCAGGCACTCACCCGCAGCGGCTTTCGCAACGTGCCGCGCGACGCCGACATGCAGCAGAAATCAAATCGTCTTGGCGAACTGGTCCATCCCGATTCATGCCAGCGCGGCGATATCGTTTTCTTCGCGCAGCATGTGGGAATCATGATCGACCGCCAGCGCATTATCAGCGCGACCGAGAAATTCGGCATGGTTGTGGTCGAGGATTTACGTGATCTGGCCAAACGTCAGAACGGAATCGTCGCCGTGCGCCGCCCGCCGCAACCAGCCTGATTATAAGATCACGGCTTCAGGCCTGATTTGGCAGATGCCAGAATGGAGCGGGCAAAATCGGTCAGTGTATCGTCGCGCGCGCCCATGACGACGACACGATCGCCCGCCTTCATTTCCGCCTTCAGGAAATCAGCAATCAGGCTGCGGGTCGGAATGTAACGTGCATCGCGCCCCAGACGGGCCACATCCTGCGCCAGATCCGCCGACGAAATATCCTTCTGAACGGTTCCTCCGGCATAGAGGATGTCAGGCAGGATCAGAATATCGTCGGGCGCCATGCCCCCTGCAAACGCCTCTGTTATCTCCTTGCGCATCATACGCATCGGCCCAAAACCATGGGGCTGGAAAATCACCAGCAATCGCCCCGGTGTCTGCCGCAGGGCAGACAGAGAGGCGGCAACCTTGTCCGGGTTATGGGCAAAATCATCAATCACCGTGACGCCATTTTCCTGGCCGATGAATTCAAGGCGGCGTTTCACGCCCCTGAAGCTCTGCAGTGCCAGCGCGCAATCGGCCAGTGATACACCCGCCATCCGCGCAGCACCCATCGCGGCCAGTGCGTTCTCGATATTATGCTTGCCGATCACATTCAGTGTGACATGTACTGACTGGCCGCTACCCTGTTCATGAACCGTGAATGTCGATCCCGCACTGCCCATGATCATCTGATCGGCGAACAATCCGGCTTGTTGATCTTTCAGGCTGAATGTCAGGTTCTGCACAGGATTAAGCGATGCCATTTGTCGCGCTTCCGGGTCGTCGAGATTGATGACGGCCCCCTTCTTCGCCTTGGTCACGAAATTGGTGAAGAGCGGACGCAACTGATCCACCGGCTTGTGATCCAGCGTAATATTGTTGAGAACCGACACCCATAAATCGTTTTCATAGAGAACGATTGACCCATCGCTTTCATCCGCCTCGATGACGATGACATCGCCTTTGCCGATTACGGCATTCCCCAGCCCTTGCACACCGGAATCCAGCGCATTCATCATCGCCGCGCCGTTGATCACCGTGGCATCCAGACCGGCATGGTTCAGGATATGCCCCAGCATGCCCGTGACGGTCGATTTGCCGCTGGTGCCGCCGACAGCGATACCGTTCCGGCTTTGCAGAAGCGTCGCCAGAACTTCAGCCCGTTTTTTAATCGTGATGTTTTGCGCCTGCGCGGCCTGCACATCCGGAATGCTGACCTCAACCGCGGTTGAAACAACCAGAATATCGACCGAAGAATCGACACCGCTGCCATCCTGCGGGTAAAGTTCAACGCCCGCCTTGGCCAGTGCGGCAAATTTATCCGGCGATTGCCCCTGATCGCGGCTCCGATCGGAACCTTTGACCGTATGCCCCTCCGCCAACAGGGCCAGCGCAATCGCGCTCATGCCACTGCCGCCGATACCGCAAAAGAAATAGGTTTTTCCGGGTTGCGCCATGTCCATTCGATCAGGGCGTGCCCATCTGAACGGGAGCATCGACAGCGGCCGGGGTCGATGTCCCGCCGAATACTTTCGGGTTCATCGAACGCGTCAGCGATTCAGCCGACATGCCCGAGCTTCCAGCCGGAACTGCGGGGGCAACCGCCGGTGTAGCAGAATCAGCCGCATCGGCCTGCGGCGCAGGCTCAGTCCCCAATATAGAACCACCAAGCCCCTGATCATCACCTTTATTCCGTTTTGGAAGTTCAGGTGTAACCGTTCCGGCATCACGCTGAAGCGCGGCCTGACCGGGGCGGAATTCCTCCATCCCCTTCAACTCCGGATGATTGTCATAGAATTCATTGTATGCAGGCTGCGGGTATGCCGAAGGCAGAACGCCTTCAAAATTGATCACGATCTTGGGCGGCAATTCATACATCGCCGCAGAGAGATGATCGACAATTGCGCCTGTGCCGACATTTACAACATTGTAATACGTGCTGTCGGTAACGTCCTGCTCAATGCGAACTGTCTGCTCGCGGTTGCCAGGCGCCAGACAACGAATTGTATAAGGGTCGTCTGACCTCGTCACTTTCAGCGTTTGCGGCGGATAGAACCGGAAACTGAAATCCTTGTTCTGCATGTAGCAGAGCGTGTTTTTTGCCCCTTGGGTCTCGACAGTCACGTCCTGAATCTGTCCGTCGATCACAGTCGAGCAAGAGGCCAAAAGAAGTGCCGCAAAGGCATAACGAAGCTGACGGATCATAAAAGCGTTCCCGATGAAAAATGAGCAAAAAGCGAGTGAATCAAACCCTTTACAGATTAACGGGAAACGGTGTCCGAGACAACGGCACCCCCGCATTTCCATATTTTGACATAATCAACATTTTTCTGTTATAACCGCCCTTCGAATAAACCGAGGAACTTCGCCTATGCGTATTGAAACACTTGAAGAATTAGCCATTCCATTGCGCGCGATCAGCGCAGCAGCCTTTGGCTTCAGCAAGAAATCCACTCAGCATTATACCGACGAGCTTCTGTTCGACATGCCCCGGCTGGGCTGCGCGACAGCGGTCATTCTCGGCGCGACCAAGGCCACGGCTTTTTGCGTACGCGACGCGATTGAAAAAGGCCACAGGCGCTTTCTGGTGATCGGCGGCAAACCGTGCAATCAGGAAGATGCCGCATTCACAAAATACATCGTACCGAAGCTGGAAAAAGAAGGTCTGCCCCCGCCCCGCATACCCGGCATGACCGAGGTTCAATATGCGCGCCAGTTGCTGACGGAAACATACGGCGTCGATCCTGACGATATCTCGTGGTTTGAAAATGACCGCTCGACGAATTTCGGCCAGAACCTCAAACTGCTGAAAGACAGTGGCGCCAGCGCTGCGCCCGCCATAGAATTTTATACGCTGGCTGGCGGGGCCAAACGCGTGCTGATGACGGCACGGCGGGAACTCGGCGACCGCCCCGTGATATCCGTACACAATGCGTATCCGACCGACGTCAGCAAAGATCACTGGGCCGACCATCCGGTGGCGCGCGCGCATATCACCATGGAAAATGCCAAATCGCTGGGTGACAATCCGCTGTATGTCCGTCTGGGTTACGCGCTGCCCGTCGATCTGGATGCCGAAATGGCGCGCTGCAGGGCGCTGGCCACAGCACGCCCGCGAACTTTCGCAACGCCGGCCCCTTAATACAGAGGCTTTTCATCGGAGAGCTGTCCGTACTAACATCGGCCTGATAAATGACGATCCACCTTCCGGAGGCCGCAGCATCATGTTCGCAAACCCTATGATTACCGCCGAAACCCGCGCCATGGCCGCACTTTACCCACCGACGCTACAGGCTATCTTCAATGCCGTGAACTCATTCGCTTACGATTCATGTCATACGATTGAAGGCCCCCTGGGGGAAGGATATGGCGGGCGCACGATGCCTTTCGATTATCCAAGACTGGTAACCGCCACATCGGACAGCATCCGTGCCATGGCGCGCAGCCGTACATCAATCGCAGGCATTCAGCTCCGCAGGGCCTTGGCCGACGCGGCGCTTTCAGATGATACGCTCGACAGGATCATCGCGGTTACGGAACAGGAAGCCCAGAAGCGCATCGATCAAGCCACATCGGAAGACCGCACGAAGTTTCACGAGCATGGCCATCATGGCCGCCAATATATCGCGCGCAACACGGTCAGCCGCGTGATGAGGGAAGTTATTCCGCTGGTGAAGTAATTATCTTACTGCGTCGGTGATGGCGGCTTGGGATCAAGAATCTTACAAG
>JAMHVA010000003.1:0-5813 GCA_035904625.1 Alphaproteobacteria bacterium
GCACAAAATGGGATGAAATTCCACTGTCCCGGGAATGTGATACGCTGAATCTGGGTGTTGTAAATGGTCGTGGAACGATGCCTGATCCTGTTGCCGTGAATGTCGGCAATCCTCATACAATTTTCTTTGTTGATGACGTGTCCAAAGTTGATATCGAGAAGCTGGGCCCTGAAGTTGAACATCATGTGCTGTTTCCTCAGCGCACCAATGTTGAATTCGCGCAGGTGTTATCGCCCGAGAAAATTCGCATGCGTGTGTGGGAACGGGGAACGGGTGTAACACAGGCCTGTGGTTCCGGCGCCTGCGCCACCATCGTCGCGGCAGCGCGGCGCGGCCTGACGGGGCGCAAGGCGGAGATTATTCTGGATGGCGGCAGCCTGCTCCTCGAATGGCGGGCAGAAGATAATCATATCCTGATGACCGGACCGGCGACGTTCGTGTTCAAAGGCCATCTGGCCGCATAAAAAACGCCCTCCTTGATCTGGAGGGCGTCTCTCTCGTCTTGTTCAAACAAAGATTGTTGTTTTAGAAGTGGGCGTGATTGTTGTCGTTGGCTGTCCGGATTTCGATCATCTGGAACTTGCCGTAGGTGTTCTCGACGTCCTCTTTTAATGTCTCAAGCTGCTGAAGAACGGTATAGAGGCTTTCATCGTCACAGGGCTTTCCTGCGCGTGGCAGATTGACATCTGTTTCCAGCACCAGAATTTTTTCTTCCCGCCCGGTGGCTTCGTCGCAACGGCGCACCATATGCAGGGCGGAAATATGGGGATGAATTGTCTTGATACGCATGATCTTACTCCTTTTTGTGAAGGTACTCAGATGATGAAGGTGAATGGACGAAGGGATTATTCCTCGTCACCGCTGTCGTCACAGTCCTTGCATTGGACATAGGTACGACCCTGGCCATCGCGGATGGCGATCGCATCGCATTCAATAAAACCCTGATCGGTCAGGCGATGCAGGTATTCAAGATACCCCACCAGACTTTCCGAGCGCTGGTCGCGGTGCAGGTTATGCGCCGCTGCCAGCACCACATCGGTTTCCAGCAGCAGAATGCGCTGAAGGCCGGTGGCGTCAGGTTGTTCAATCAGGCGGGCAAAGTGAATGTCGGGATGACTGAACATGGGTTACTCCTCTCTGCGTCCGTTTGGGGCGCAAGGAAAAGGGTAGGAGCCAAAGGTGATCATTCCATGCCGAACTTGTGACTTTTTTGCCTTATTGTGTTCAAAATGGGCAGGCTTAACATATTGATTTGTCTTTATGATTTTTGTTTTGTCAGGGCTTTCAGTATGTTATGAGATCGCCTTGAAACGCAGGAAAAGGTTGGGTTTCACGTAATCTTGTAATATATTTACGCACTTTTTCTAACAAGACCGGGACAAATGACTTCATCCGAGCCGCAACTCGTAACGTTTGGCTGCCGACTCAATACTTATGAGTCGGAAGTGATGCGCGCACATGCGAAAAATGCAGGCATCGAGAATGCGATCATTTTCAATACGTGCTCGGTGACGAAAGAAGCCGAGCGTCAGGCCAAGCAGGCTATTCGTCGCGCCCGCCGTGAAAATCCGGACGCGCGCATCATTGTCACGGGCTGCGCCGCGCAAATCGATCCCAACGGCTTTGGTGGCATGGCGGAAGTCGATCAGGTAATCGGTAATGATCTGAAGCTGAAAGCCGAAACATGGGGCGCGCCACCGGAAGAGAAAGTCATCGTCAATGACATCATGGCGGTCAAGGAGACGGCAAGCCATCTGGTTGACGGGTTTGAAGGCCATACTCGCGCGTTTCTTCAAGTTCAGAATGGCTGCGATCACCGCTGCACGTTCTGCATTATTCCGTACGGTCGTGGCAATTCGCGCTCTGTTGCCATCGGTGCCATTGTTGATCAGGTCCGCCATCTAGTCAGCGCGGGATATAAAGAAATCGTTTTCACGGGTGTTGATGTCACATCATACGGTCATGATCTGCCGGGCAATCCGACATTGGGGCAGATGATCCGACGTGTGCTGGCGCTGGTGCCGGAGCTGCCGCGTGTGCGCTTATCATCCCTCGATCCTGTCGAGATTGACGATGATCTGTGGCACTTGATCGAGCATGAGCCGCGCCTGATGCCGCACCTTCACCTCAGCCTGCAAGCCGGTGATGATATGACACTGAAGCGCATGAAGCGCCGTCACCTGCGCCAGGACGTGATTGATGTATGCCAGAAGGCGCGGGCATTGCGCCCGGATATGGCATTCGGTGCCGATATTATCGCCGGGTTCCCGACCGAGACGGAGGAGATGTTTGCCAACACGATGAAGATCGTCGAGGAATGTGATCTGACCTTCCTGCATGTCTTCCCGTATTCCGAGCGTGAGGGCACGCCTGCCGCCCGCATGCCGCAGGTTGATCCGCCGGTGCGCAAGGAACGTGCCGCGCGTCTGCGTGCGCTGGGCGATGCCCAACTGGAAAAATTTATGGTGAGTCATGTTGGTGGAAAACGTCAGGTCATTGTCGAGCAAAACGGCATGGGTCGGACCGAACATTTCGCCGAAGTGCATCTTGACTTCACGGCGGAACAGGGCGATCTCCATGATATCCGGATTGAACGGCTGGAAAACGGCAAGCTTTATGGGGTGCGTGTGTAATGTTTACAGGAATTATTCGTGATACAGGTCGATTGATCGCGATTGCCGAAGGCAATAAAAGCCGCCGTATTACAATTTCAACCAAACTGGACTTATCGTCGATCTCCATCGGGGCGTCTGTTGCCTGTGACGGGTGCTGCCTGACAGTGGTTGAGAAGACTGAAGATACGATGACATTTGACGTTGCAGCGGAAACGATGAATCTGACTACCCTCGGTGAATGGGATATCGATTCAGGCGTTAATCTCGAAACCTCGCTGCGTCTGGGTGATGAACTGGGCGGGCATATGGTGTCCGGCCATGTGGATGGCATCGCCGTGGTGGAAAGCGTCAAACCGGATGGCGATTCATGGCGTTTCAAAATTCGTGTGCCCGATAAATTCGCCCGTTATATTTCGCCGAAAGGATCTGTCGCCCTGAATGGCATTTCGCTGACCGTGAACGAAGTCGAAGGATCTGTTTTTGGTGTTTGCATCATTCCCCACACATGGGAAGTGACCAACATCCATACATGGGATGAAGGAACACGTATCAATCTGGAAGTCGATCAGCTGGCGCGCTATGTCGCCCGTATCCTGCAAAAGGATGAGGCATGATCAGCCCGGTTTCTGAAATCATTGAGGAAGCACGTAAGGGGCGCATGGTGATCCTTGTCGATGATGAATCGCGGGAAAACGAAGGCGATCTGTGCATTCCTGCTGATTGCATCACCCCGGAAGAGATTAATTTCATGGCGCGTTATGGGCGCGGTCTGATTTGCATGCCGATGAGCGGGGCGATGGCCGATCATCTGCAATTGCCGCAGATGGTTCCGGACAATCAATCCAGCCAACAGACGGCGTTCACGATTTCCATTGGCGCGCGGCAGGGTATTACAACGGGTATATCGGCGGCTGACCGGGCTCATACGATCCGTATTGCAAGCGCGCCGAATGCAGGCCGTGCCGATCTGGTTTCTCCCGGTCACGTCTTTCCCTTAAGGGCCCGCGATGGTGGTGTGATCGAAAGGGCGGGGCATACCGAAGCCGCCGTTGATCTGGCCAAACTGGCGGGTTTCAGCGCTGCGGGAGTGATCTGTGAAATCATGAATGATGATGGCACAATGGCCCGAATGCCGCAACTCATCGAGTTTGCGCGCATCCATAATTTGAAGATTGGCGCCATTGCCGATCTCGTTGAATTTCAGAAATCATCCCGCAAGGATAAAGCCGCATGACCGACCGCGCCCTGATTATCGAAGCCCGCTATTACAACCATATCAACGACATGCTGTTGCAGGGCGCGACCGAGGAATTGCAGAAGCGCGGCATTCCTTATGATGTTGTCACCGTGCCCGGGGCGCTGGAAATTCCGGCGGCTTTGGGGTTCTCCCTGAAGAGCGCAAAATACGATGCCTTCGTTATACTGGGCTGCATCATTCGCGGTGAACCCACCCATTACGATGTTGTGCAGAATGAAAGCGCCCGCGGGATTTATGATCTTGTTCATCGTCACGGACTGGCGCTCGGAAATGCGATCCTGACGGTAGAGAATGAAGAACAGGCATTGGCGCGGGCGGATAAAACCCGCAAGAACAAAGGCGGCGAGGCTGCCGCCGTTGCACTGACGATGCTGGATTTGAAAAGAAAGCTGCAGTAGCTGATGAAAAACGGGCTGGCGTTGATTGTTTGTTGGCTGGCCGTTTCTTATGCGGCAAGGGCAGAAGCTGCCACCCAGACAACCTGCCTTCAGTTGAAGCCGTACAAGACCGAAATAGCGATCAATCTCGAGGTTCCGGACCCTTATTATGATCTTGCAAAGAATAAGAGTCAGGTCAACAGCGCTGGCCAGGCCACCCGTGAAGAATGGCTTGCCCGGAATAATATGCACGGTATCTGGTCATCGAACCACATGACCACGCTGGGGCAGGCGTCAGGGGGCTGGGCTGCCAATTATTCATGGAGCATCGAGGGACAGCCGCTGGATCAGTATGGAGCTTATTCCTGCATCTTCGTGAAGCGGATTGAGGTGAATATGATGTTCCGTACCATGATCATCATCCCCAAGGATTATCCCAGGACCAGTTGCGATTTTGAAGTTATTCACGCACATGAACTCCGCCATTACGACGTCAACCGGAAGGTTGCGCTCAAGACAGCAATGCGCCTTGAGAAGGATATGCCGGTCGTGATTGCCGATCTGGAGCAGGATTACATCGGCGGGGACGTGGTCCAAAGCCGTTTTGAAGAGATCAAAAAAAGCGTTCAGGATCTTGTTGATGTCTATTTTAAACAGGTTATGCGCGAGGAAATGGATCGCCTGAACAGCCAGATTGATACCCCGGAGGAGTATAGCAGCCATAAGATAAGAGTGGCGGCTTGCGAGGAGCGGCGGAATCTTGAAAAGGAAAAAGCCGCCAAAAACTGAGCTTTTGCTTTTGGGTTTTGATTTTGCTAGGGTCCGGGCATGATTTTCTGGCGCAAAGACAAAAAAGAGCAGACACAGCAGGAGCTTCCGCAGCCTCATGCAGCTGAAACCGTTGTGCCGCCGCCCGAAATTGTTGCGGAACCTGCACCCGTTGCCGTTCCTGCGCCTGAAGCGCCAAAGGGCCGCGAAGGGGATCGCCCGGGCGAGACATGGGTTTCCCGCATGGGGCTGGGTCTCAGCAAGTCTACCGCGCGTTTCACCCAAGGTATCTCCGATCTAGTCACCAAGAAAAAGCTGGATCAGGACATGATCGACAGCCTTGAAGAGCTGCTGATCACCGCCGATCTGGGGCCGCAGACAGCGGCCAAGGTGATTGCTGATTTCTCGAAAGATCGTTTCGGCAAAGACCTAGAGGAAAACGAAATCCGCGCGGCGCTGTCGGAAAGCCTGACTATGGTTTTGAATCCTGTGGCGCAGCCGCTGGTCTTTACAAAGCCGGAAGCTGGGCCGTTTGTCGTGCTGGTCTGTGGCGTCAATGGTGCGGGCAAGACAACAACGATTGGCAAAATCGCGCACAATCTGCGTGACGCGGGAAAGCAGGTCACAATTGCCGCTGGCGATACATTCCGTGCCGCCGCCGTGGAGCAACTGAAAATCTGGTCCGACCGCACGCAATCGCGTTTCTTCGCCAAGGATACGGGTGCAGATGCAGCTGCTGTCGCGTTCGAGGCATATGCACAGGCGAAAGCGGATGGAACGGATGTCCTTCTGATC
>JAMHVA010000004.1:0-1566 GCA_035904625.1 Alphaproteobacteria bacterium
AATTCCTAAATATGGTTTTCAAAAGCAGTCTTGAGCGCAGCAGGCAGAGCGACCGGCTTGCCATCGGTATTCACACACACCAGAAGCACAGTCATGCTGAAGAGGTGATCGTCGCCCCGCATGATGTCCTGCTTCATAAAAAAGCTGGTATTTTTCAGGCTCTGGAGTGTGGTTTTAACGGTGAGAAGGTCGTCGAGCCGCGCGGGCTTAAGATAGTCGGCTTCCACCCGCCTGACAACAAATAATACACGTTCTTCGGCCATCAAGGTCGAGTTCAGAAAGCCCAGTTGCCGCAGGTATTCGGTGCGTCCCCGCTCACAGAATTTGAGATGATTCGGGTAGTACATGACACCCCCGGCATCGGTGTCCTCATAATAGACCCGGCAATCGAGGCTAAGCGTCATCAGCGGTCTGCAGCCAGTCGAACTGATCTGTCCCTGCTTTGGGTGTCAGGCCGAGGTACTTATACCCCGCCGTTGAGAGCATCCGCCCGCGCGGTGTCCGGTGGACAAGGCCTTGCTGCAGCAGATATGGCTCGACCACATCCTCGATCACATCACGCTGTTCGGCGAGGATCGCGGCCAGAGTTTCAATCCCGACCGGACCGCCGCCATATTTAACGGCGATACAATCAAGATATCTGCGATCCATGCTGTCGAGCCCGTTGGCATCGACATCGAGACGCTTCAGCGCCGCATCCGCGGCTTTCGCATCAATTTTTTCCGATCCCGCGACATGCGCAAAGTCGCGAACACGCCGGGCCAAGCGCCCTGCTAGCCGTGGCGTGCCGCGTGAACGTTTGGCAATTTCCTGCGCGCCGTCTTCGGTGATCTGAATTTTCATCAGGCCCGCGATCCGCTTTACGATCAGCGTCAGTTCCATGTCGTTGTAAAATTCCAGCCGCATCGGAATGCCGAAGCGGTCGCGCAGCGGATTGGTCAGGAGGCCCGAGCGCGTCGTCGCGCCAATCAGCGTAAACGGCGGCAAATCGATCTGTACCGACCGCGCCGCAGGCCCTTCGCCAATGATCAAATCGAGCTTGCGGTCTTCCATCGCCGGATAAAGAATTTCTTCGACCGCCGGGTTCAGACGGTGAATTTCATCAATAAACAATACATCAAACGGCTGTAAATTGGTCAGCAAAGCCGCCAGATCCCCTGCCCGCGCAATCACCGGACCGGACGTTGCCCGAAAGCCCACGCCCAGTTCGCGTGCAACGATTTGCGCCAGTGTCGTCTTGCCAAGTCCTGGAGGGCCAAAGAAAAGAACATGATCGAGCGCATCCTGCCGCGATTTTGCCGCCTTGACGAACACGCGCAGATTTTCCCGCAAGCCATGCTGTCCGACGAAATCTTCGAGTGTTTGCGGACGCAGAGCTTGCTCGTCGCGGCTTTCTTCATCGAGCCGCTGCGGGGTCAGATCGTTATTTTTTGCAACGTTCGCCATCAGCAGGCCAGTTCTTTCAACGCAAGTTTGATCAGTTCATCGAGCTTCGGATTGTCATTCGATTTTTGCTTCACAGTAATCACCGCCGAAAAGGCCTCGCTCCGTCCGTACCCAAGATTG
>JAMHVA010000005.1:0-6094 GCA_035904625.1 Alphaproteobacteria bacterium
CGCTGACCAGACGGGCGACGGAGTCTTTCTGGGCGGCGGAGCGTTTCTTGGCGCTTCTATAAATGCGGGTTTGTTCCGGATGGTCCGGGAACGCTGCCGGGTTTTTGGCCGTTTTGTCGGTCCCGGCGGCGGCGTCCTTCAGCGCGTCAGGTTTCTCAGGGCCGGCCGCGGCGGCCAGCAATTGCGGTCTTTCTGCCGCTACTGTTTCGGTCGGGGGCGCAACGGTGGCGACAATCGCCGGTTTCACGGCGGGCACGATATCCGGTGTGCCGGACGGAGCTTCGGCGACCATAGCCGGGACATCAGGCTTCTGGCCCGGTACTGGCGGTTTCTGCAATGTGACGGGGGGCTCTTCCGCTATGGCGGTGTCTGCCACGGGCGCGAGTTCACCGAACGCCGGGAACCGGAGCAGGGCCAGAGTGTCAGCGCGAAAAGCCGCAGGCTTACGCGACGGGACAGGAACAGCACCGGAAGCGTATGCGGGGGCATTCAGCGAGGAACCGATCACCAGGATCGTTCCCAGACTCAAGACCAGCAGTCTTTTCGTCGTTGTCTCGAATGTACGCATGATGGGCAGATTGATAGCGCAAGGCCATCCCGTTGTCCAGAAAATGCGGCGAGATAGGGGCTAAGTTATTGACAGATTTGCATAAATTCTTGTCAGAAGATGTCCGGCAAATCGTCGGAATGGCGGATTCCCGGGGAAAAATCACGGATTTTATATCCATAATAAAAAGAGGATCAGGCCGCCTCTGACAGCAATCCCATCTCTTGCAGCTTGGCTTTCAGGGTCAGCATGTCCTGCCAGACGGCTCTTTTCTGGATGGGGGTTTGCAGCAGGTAGGACAGGTTATAGGTTGCAATCGCCGGGATCGGCACGCCTTCGATGCCGGGCGTGCGCGGCTGATACGTGTGCCAGCGTCCGCGCAGCTTTGACATGCTGTCGTTTGTGTTCAGCAGCGCCTTGGCGGAAGCGCCGCCGCACAGGATCAGGAGTTTCGGTTTAACCAGCGCGATATGACGCTCGATGAACGGCAGGCTCAACTCGACCTCTTGGTCGGTGGGCGTGCGGTTGCCGGGCGGCCGCCAGTTCAGGATGTTTGAGATATAAATGGAACCTTCGGGCTGTGCGCGCGTACGGTCCAGATCGATGCCTTTCAGGATTTTGTCCAGTAATTGTCCGTTGGCACCCGCAAACGGTTGGCCCAGCCGGTCTTCATCGGCCCCGGGCGCTTCGCCGATCAGCATCACGGGGGCGCTGGGGTTTCCGTCGCTGAAGACCATGTTGGTAGCGGTTTTCTTGATGGCGATCCCGTCAAAACCGGCAATCGCCGCCGCAAGATCCTCACGGGTCAGGGCAGCGATGGCCAGCCGGATGGCTTCGTTTTTCAGTTCAGGCGTACCCTGCAGCGGCGTGGCAGGCGTCGAGATCGTGGCAATCGCCGGTGTCAGTTGTACCGTTGC
This sequence comes from Alphaproteobacteria bacterium, assembly GCA_035904625.1. Classification (GTDB taxonomy): domain Bacteria; phylum Pseudomonadota; class Alphaproteobacteria; order Micavibrionales; family Micavibrionaceae; genus Micavibrio_C. The sequence goes on from JAMHVA010000005.1 coordinate 1,465, forward strand.
GCGCGGGGCCATGGCGACGGATTCCGGTGGCTGCATATTCACGGGGGCGACATCGGTCTGTGACGGCGGGCGCATCAATGCGCCCGGCTCATCCGCCAGGACTTCGTCCATGCCCTGATCGACATGCCACTGCAGGGCGGCCAGATGGGCAAGCTGCGTGGCTATATCTGCTGCGCTTGTCATAAAACGAAGCGTCCCTATGTTGTTATAATCAGCCTTAGAGTTCTCAACGAATATAATATAAAGTAAGCCAAGACAAATACTCTGGCCGCCAGAGATCTTTTTTTCAAGGGCTGCTTTTTTCAGGAGTTTTTTCCACAATGCCGGATCCGGTACGCAGTGATCGCCAAAGCATGGAATATGACGTCGTGATCGTCGGCGGCGGTCCCGCCGGGCTGTCCTGTGCGATCCGCCTGAAGCAGATCAAGCCGGAACTGAGCGTCTGCGTCCTCGAAAAAGGGTCCGAAGTTGGCGCGCACCTGCTTTCGGGTGCGGTATTCGAACCGCGCGCGCTGAACGAACTGATCCCCGACTGGAAAGAAAAGGGTGCGCCGCTGACCGTGGAGGCCAAGGACGATCAATTCCTGTTCCTGACAGCCACCAAGTCTTTCCGTCTGCCGACACCGCCGCAGATGCATAATCACGGCAATTACATCATATCGCTGGGGTTGCTGGGCCGCTGGCTGGCGCAGCAGGCCGAGGGGCTGGGTGTTGAAATCTATCCCGGCTTTGCTGCTGCCGAAGTTTTGTACGATGCTAACAACGCTGTGATCGGTGTTGCTACTGGCGATATGGGTATCGACAAGCAGGGCCATCGCACCGATTCCTTCCAGCCTGGCATGGAACTGCATGCGAAACAAACGGTCTTCGCTGAAGGTTGTCACGGATCGCTGACCAAGACGCTGATCGCGCATTACGACCTGCGTAAAAATTCATCGCCGCAAACCTATGGTCTGGGCATTAAAGAACTGTGGGAAATCAAGCCGGAGAAACATCGTCAGGGATTGTGCGTTCACACAATGGGCTGGCCGATGGACAGTGCCACCTATGGCGGATCGTGGATGTATCATCTCGATAACAACATGGTCTCGATCGGCTTTGTGACAGGGCTTGATTACACCAATCCCTACCTGTCGCCGTTCGAGGAAATGCAGCGCTGGAAAACCCATCCGTCGATGAAATCATATCTCGAAGGCGGGCGTCGCGTGGCTTATGGCGCGCGCGCACTGGTGGAGGGCGGATATCAGTCGCTGCCGAAACTGACATTCCCCGGTGGCTTACTGATCGGTGATACTGCTGGTTTTCTGAACGTGCCCAAGATCAAGGGTAACCACATGGCGATGAAGTCGGGCATGGTCGCGGCGGAAGCCTTGTCATCGATGGTGCAGGGCGCTGTGTACGGCGCCGAATGCTCATCATATCCGGAACAGCTGGAGAAAAGCTGGCTCTGGAAAGAATTGTATAAGGTGCGGAACATCCGTCCCGGATTTCACCGGGGGATGTGGTTTGGTTTCTTCCATGCGGCATTCCAGACACTGGGCGGATGGATGCTGCCCTACACGCTGAAAAACCACGCCGATCACAAGCAGTTGAAACGTGCCGACGAGTCGGAAAAAATTGTCTATCCGAAGCCGGACGGCGTTCTGACATTTGATCGTCTGACCTCGGTGCGGCTGTCGAACACCATGCATGAAGAGGGCCAGCCAAGCCATTTGAAGCTGCGCGATCCGGAAATCCCGGTTGAGGCTAACCTTCCGCTTTACGCCGAACCCGCGCAACGCTACTGCCCGGCGGCGGTTTATGAAATCGTGGAGCAAGGCGACGAAAAAAAATTCGTTATCAATGCCCAGAACTGCGTTCATTGCAAAACCTGCGATATCAAGGACCCTGCGCAAAATATAGATTGGACCGTGCCGAATGGCGGCGGCGGACCGAATTACCCCAGCATGTAAGAATGAAGACCATGAAAGACGCTCAGAAACATCCAACCACCATGACCCTGACGCTGCTGCTGGCCAGCACCGCAGGCCTTCTGGCCGCCGGTGTCACCAGTCATTTCGTGCAGGCGCGCGAGAATACTCCCGCGCAGCAGACGTTGAACGATATCCGCCCGGCCAGCGGCGACATGACAACATCCGGCTTCGCCGGCGATTTCCTCGCCAGTTATCATGCGCAATCCCAATATGACTGGGAAAGCGCGAACGTGTTTCTCGAGCGTGTGCTGGCGCAGGATCCCACAAACCCCGAATTATTGCGCCGTTCGATGATTCTGGCGATGGGGGCGGGCGATCTGAAAACGGCATCTGACCGCGCCCGGCAACTGATGACGGCCAACCCCAAAGACGCATCGAATGCGCTGGGGGCGATGATCCTGACCGTGAATGATATCGCGGGCAATAAACTGGCCGAAGCCCAGATCGAACTGGAACGCATGCCCGCTGGCGACATGACGGATTTTATCCGCCCCCTGATCCGCAGCTGGATCTTCGCGGGGCAAAGCAAGATGGATGTCACCGGGTTTAATCCGACGACCGTTCATCTGTATCACGGTGCGCTGATGGCGGTGATGCTGAAGAAGGATTCCGTCGCCCGTGAATTTGCCGGGAAGATTGCGAAAACCGAAGGCCTGTCGCCGATGGAAACCGAACGTGCCGCCGATATTTACGCCGCGATCGGCGATCGTGAACGCGCGCTGGAATTATACAAATCTCTGGTCGCCGAACGCCCGAATGAAGCGCTGGAAGAGAAAATCACCGCTGTTGGTGACGATAAGAAAGATTTGTCGACTGTATTGCGCCCGCTGGAGATCAAGACAGCCGCGCAGGGCGTGGCGCTCGCCATGTTCGACATGGCGAACATCCTGTATAACGACCAGACCGACAGCAGTACAAAACTGTTCGCCCAGATGGCCATCGCCCTTGATCCGCAGTTGATCGATGCGCGGCTTCTGCTGGCTGATTCACTGGCACGGAATGGCCGGATTGAAGAGGCAACGCGGTACTTCCGCGATATTCCCAAAACCCATAAATCCTATATCCCCGCGCAACGCTACGCTGCCGATCTGATGGCAGAAGCCGGGCATATAGATGAAGCGCGCGACATTCTTGCCCGGCTTTTTACCGATTACAACGATATTGAATCGCTGATCCGTATTGGCGATCTCTACCGTTCGCAGGAGCAATACAAGGACGCGCTGGAGTGGTATAACCGCGCGGCGGGACAGTTCAAGGGTAATGTCCCGGAGAATTACTGGCATCTGCTTTATGCGCGGGGCATGGCCTATGAACGTCAGGGTGACTGGAACAAGGCTGAATCTGATCTGAAAGCGGCGCTGGTTTACCGCCCCGATCACCCTTACCTGCTGAATTATCTGGGCTATGGCTGGGCCGATCAGGGCATGAACCTCGATCAGGCGCTCCAGATGCTGGAACGGGCGGTTTCACTGCGTCCCTCGGATGGATATATCACCGACTCGATCGGCTGGGTCAATTATATGATGGGGCGTTATAAAGACTCGGTTCCTTATCTGGAACGGGCGGTTGAGCTCTTGCCCTATGATCCTGTAATCAACGATCATCTGGGTGATGCCTATTGGCGCGTTGGCCGCCGTCATGAAGCGCAATTCCAGTGGGAACGGGCTTTCAATTATGCCGCAGATGACAAACTGAAAGCGCAATTACAGCAGAAGCTGGATACAGGCTTACAAGCATCGTCGAAATCGGTCCAAAGCCATCATCCGGCTGGTGAAGCCAAAGCTGAATAGCGTATGTCTGCAACGCCCCTGACTGTCACAGCTCCGGCAAAAATCAACCTGTACCTGCGTGTAACAGGCCGCCGCGAAACGGGATATCACGAGCTGGATTCTCTTGTGGTATTTGCCGATGTGGCGGACGAGATCAAAATTGCACCAGCCACAGAGTTTTTATTTGATATCGACGGTCCGTATGCTTCGGGATTGACCGGGGTCGACCGTAACGCAGGATCGACATCAGGCAATCTTGTGGTCCGGGCGGCTTATGCCTGTGCTGAATATTTCGGCAAACCGTTATTGTTGCATCTGACCCTGATCAAGAACTTGCCGCTTTCATCAGGTATTGGCGGCGGCTCCGCCGATGCGGCTGCCGTTGTTTGGGGGTTGATCCGCTTCTGGAAGCTGACACCGCCGCCGCGGGCGGCTTTAATGCCGCTGTTGTTGGGGTTGGGGGCCGACGTGCCTGTTTGCTATCTCAGCCATACCACGCACATGCGCGGTATCGGCGAGATTCTGGCCCCGGTTGATCTGCCGCATGAATATCCGGCGGTTCTGGTCAATCCCGGTGTTTCATGCGCAACGCCAGCGGTGTTCCGGCGTTACTATGAGTTGGGGACGGCGTTTTCAATGCCGCAATTACTGCCCGATGTGTCGGCGCGTGAAGAACTGATATCGTATCTGGCCGGACAGGCAAATGACCTGGAAGCGTCATCGATCAGCCTGTATCCCGTAATCGGGGATGTGTTGACGGGACTGCGTGCGACACGCGGGGCCCGATATGTGCGGATGTGCGGCAGCGGGGCGACCTGTCTGGCCCTCTACGACACGGAAGCCGATGCTCATGCGGCGGCCAGCCTGTTGCAGGAAAAAAGCCCTGAC
>JAMHVA010000006.1:0-5576 GCA_035904625.1 Alphaproteobacteria bacterium
CCTGTCTGATGCTGATGACGGCTGGCGGTATTGCCACGATGAATGCCGCCGAGATGGTGTCGCAGTCCCGGACCGGTTCTGGCCGCATGGCCCAGCTGGCGATGATCGAACCCGCTGCCGCGCCGCTGCCTTCCGCGATTGAAGAATTATCCCCCGAGCATGATGTGGATGCCGCCGAACGTCTGGCGGCTGCGCAAAAACGCCTCCAGCGTTACAAGAAAGCGGGCGAGACCGATACTGTGGCCTCTGCCGCCGAAGAATATGCATCGCTGACGCAAGCGCCTGCCGAGATGGACGGGCCGCGTGAAGAAACGGTTGAGATCGGCAAAGGCGATACGCTTGGCAAGCTCCTGCAGCGTGCCGGTCTGTCCAGCACCGACGCCCATAACGCTGTTGCGGTGATGAAAGAATATTATGATCCGCGTAACCTGAAGCTGGGCCAGAAAGTGCATCTGCGCTATGACCAGAACGATCAGGGCGGCGGTATCCAGCTGGCTTCGCTGCGGATGGATGTCGATCCGGTCCGCAGTGTCAGCCTGGAACGCGATCCCGCTTCCGAACAGGGCTTCAAAGGCTCGACGGTCGAGAAGGAAGTTCTTAAGACGTTTGCCGCCCGCCGCACGGAAATCGAAAATTCGTTATATGGTTCCGCCCTCAAGGACGGGCTGCCGCGCGCAATCGTTGCCGAAGCGATCCGTGTTTATTCCTATGACGTCGACTTCCAGCGTGATGTGCGTCGTGGCGACAGCCTCGAGGTTCTGTACGAACAGTACGAGACCGAGGACGGTCATCAGGTCAAAACAGGCGATATCCTGATGGCTCGCATCAATGTCGGTGGCCAGTCTAAAGTGGCTTATCGTTATGAAACCAAAGATGGACGCACAGATTTCTTCACCGCTGACGGCAAAAGCCTGCGTAAGGCGATTATGATGACGCCGATCGACGGTGCCCGCATTTCTTCCGGCTTCGGTATGCGCCGTCACCCGGTTCTGGGCTATAGCAAGATGCACAAGGGCATGGATTTCGCCGCACCAACTGGTACGCCGATCTATGCTGCCGGTGATGGTACGGTTGAAAAGGCCGGACGTTTCAGCTCCTACGGCAATTATGTCCGTATCCGCCATACAGGGGCAACCAAGACCGCCTACGCCCACATGAATCGTTTTGCCAAGGGTGTCACCCCGGGTGTGCGTGTGAAGCAGGGTCAGGTCATCGGCTATGTGGGAACGACAGGCCGCTCCACAGGTCCTCACCTGCATTTCGAAGTTCTTGAGAATGGCGTTCAGGTCAATCCGCGGAATGTGAAGATGCAAAAGGGCGAACCGCTCAAAGGGACGGAACTCGCGTCGTTCAAGGACCATGTCCGCAAGCTGGACGATCAGTTTAGCGATCTGACACGCTCGCTGAAGATGGCCAGCTACGAAGCGCCCAAGGTTAATTAAGGCTCTTTAGTATTCTTTCTTCATATCGACAAGGCCGGCGGGAAGTCCTCCGGCCTCGATTGTTTCTATTGTACGACGCAGGGCGATGGCGCCTGTATCCGGCATGGTGACGGCAGCGATATGGGGGGTGAGGATGATACGCGGGTGGTTCCAGAACGGGTGGTCTGCGGGCAAGGGTTCTTTCCTGAAGACATCCAGCGCGGCATAAGCCAGATGGCCGGAGTCGAGCAGGGCGATCAAATCATCATCGACAATTTCACGCCCGCGCGCCGGATTGATCAGGCAGGCCCCGCGCGGCAGGCAGGATAATGTTTCGCGGTTCAGAATGTCCTGCGTCTCCGATGTCAGGGGCAGCAGGCAGATCAGGATTTCACATTCACTTAAAAAGGTCTGTAACTGATCGCGGCCATGGAAACAGGTGATGCCGGGAAGATCTTTGGCGCTGCGGCTCCAGCCGCGCAGGTTAAAGCCGAATGGCTTCAGCACATCAATGCAGCTATGGGCAAGGTTGCCCAGCCCCAGCAAGCCTATTGTCCGGCGCGTTGCCAGTCTGGGCATGTCATGGGTCCAGTGACGATTATCCTGCGCCTCTTTCCAGCGGTCGTGTTCGCGGTGGAACCGCAAGACAAAGCTGGCGACGTATTCGGCCATGCCCTGATTCAGGCCCGGCTCGATCATACGAACGAGCATGGCATGATCAGGGAACTCAGGATTGCCGATATAACGGTCGACGCCCGTGCTTAAAGGCAGTACGGCCTTCAGGTTCGGCCATGCGGTTTTATCGCCCTCGAATAATTTCCAGCCGATCAGGTAATGAATGTCTTCAGGCTTGCCGATATCGGGTGCGATGCGCAGATCGTAACCCGCCAGTTCGCGCTTCAGGGCGGGGGCCCAGTCACGCAGGTCGTAATCGAAGACGGGGCGGAACAGGATCGCCATGATGAACCTTATTGTTTATTTTTCTGCGGGCCGAAGAAACGCAACAGATAGATCAGGACGAACAAAGCCGCCATCGTGTACCAGAAAATCGCGTATTGCAGGTGATTATTGTTGGGTATTTTACGCTCGGCCTGCATCACCGGATAATCGCCGCTGATCGGTGGGTCCTGCGTTTCGGCATAAAACACGACGGACGGCAGGCCCGGCATGTTGGCGGCGATGCCGATATCTTCGGCATTCACACTGTACCATGTATGATTTTTGGGATCATTATGCGGTGTGAACGGATTCGGCTTGTCAGGCAGGCGGGCCATGCCGGTCAGCGTCACCATTTCCTCGCCCTGGTTTTCCAGCCGCTTGACCGGATCGGCCAGATCCAGCGGCACCCATCCACGGTTGACCAGAACACGGCCACCGCCACCGGCGACAGAGAAAGGTGTTACGATGTGGTATCCCGGCTTGCCGTCATGTGTGCGGGGGCCGATCAGGATTTCAAATTCATGGTGAAACTGACCGCGCAGGCTGCCATAGGCGATCGGCGGCGTTTCCTGCTCGATGGCCTTTATCGCATCGGCATCAAAGGCATTATCGAGCGGATTGCGGCTATATTCCGATTCAATCCGCTGGACCAGCGCGTTCTTCCACTGCAGGCGTTCGGTCTGCCAGTGGCCCAGCCAGCACAGGGCGGCGACGCCTGCCAGCATGAAGATCGTGCCGCCCATCGGGATATCGCGTTTCATTGCCAGTCGCCTCATTGCCAGTCACTTGGGCGATGCTTGAACTGCAGGGCGATGATGAAAGATTTCAGCGGCTTGAGGGAGCCCAGCGTCGAGCCGAGCGCAATGACGCCCCATAGCACCGCATGGACCCATAACGGCGGGTGTACGGCCCATTCGAACAGCAACGCCATCGGCACCAGCAGAAAGCCCAGAATGAAGATCAGGAACACGGCGGGGCCATCGGCGGCATCAATCCGCTTGTAATCAAGCTGGCAGGTGTCGCAGTGATCGCGGAGATTCATATTCATGAACCCATCCTGATACAGCGCGCCCTGACCACAACGGGGGCAGCGGCAACGGAAGGCCTGCCGGATGATATTCGTATCTGGCAGGGGTGCTTCGGTTGTCATGATACGGCCTGATTAGTGCGGTAGCGGCGTGCCGGTTCCGATTGTGTTGCCCCACCAGTAAATGGCGATGAACAGGAACAGCCAGACAACGTCAACGAAGTGCCAGTACCAGGCGGCGGCTTCGAAACCGAAGTGACGATCCTGTGTGAAGTGGCCCTTTTTCGCACGCAGCCAGCATACGAACAGGAACACGGTGCCGACGAAGACGTGGAAGCCGTGGAAGCCTGTCGCCATGAAGAATGTCGACGGATATACACCTTGTGTGAAGCCGAAGTGAGCGTGGACATATTCGTAAACCTGGAAACACAGGAAGATGAAACCCAGCAGAACGGTCAGGCCCAGTGCCTTGATGGCGTTCTTGTTGTCTCCCTCCAGAATGGCGTGGTGTGCCCATGTGACGGTGCAGCCCGACAGCAGCAGGATCATGGTCATCATGAACGGCAGGTCGAACGGCGGGATGACGTGGAATTGCGGGGGTGGCCATACGCCTTGGGTATATTCATGGCGCAGGTACAGTTCTTCCTGACCGGCATACAGGCTGGCATCAAAGAAGGCCCAGAAGAATGCGACGAAGAACATGACTTCGGACGCGATAAAGAGCGACATGCCATAGCGCAGGCCGATCTCGGCGATTTTTGTGTGTGCGCGTTCGACGACGGATTCGTGAACGATATCTTTCCACCAGAAGAACATCACGGCGAGGATGGAGAGCAGGCCGGGAAGGATAGACCACAGGCCTGTGACTTCGTGCATGTACATGACCATGCCGCCTGCAAGCATACCGCCGGCAGCCGCACCGCACAGGGGCCAGATGCTGGGGCGAACCATATGATACGGGTGAGGCTTGCCAGTGGTGCCGAATTCGATGTGCTCAGACATGATGTTCCTTAAACTCTGAAACGAAAGGTTAATTACGCAATGTGCTGGGTGCTTCTTTAGCAGAACCGGACTGATTGTAAAAGGCTTCCAGTGCGGCATCAAGCTTTGCGCTGTCCAGCGGATAGAAAGTATAGGAAAGGGTGATGGTCGTCACTTCTTCCATATCGGGATCGCTTGCGAATTCCGGATCGACGAAAAACAGGACCGGCATATCGACGGATTTACCGGGACCCAGAATTTGTTCCTGAAAGCAGAAACATTCGATTTTACGGAAATACTTGCCAGCCTTGGGCGGGGTGACGTTAAAGACAGCCGTGCCGCCGGATGTTTCGCGCGACTGGTTATGCGCCTTGTAGACGACCAGCGTCTGCTGCCCGACCTTTGTCTTTACATATTTTTTTTCAGAACGAAAATCCCACGGCAGTCCTGAATCCGTGTCCGTATTGAAGCGGATGGTCAGGTCGCGGTCGATAATCTGATCGGGTGCTTTCTCGGCAGTCATGGTCGTGCCGCCGAAACCGGTGACGCGGCAGAAGAGGCTGTAGAGCGGGACAGAGGCAAACGAAAGGGCGATCATGCCGACCACAGCGCCCAGTACGGATAACCCGATGCGCCGGTTGCGGGCACCCAGGTCGGGTGGCGTTGTTTCAGGGGGCGTCATTGCAGCAGGATCGGATCAGGAACTTCGGCGGCAGGCGCGCTCTCTTCTTCTTCGGGAGCGGGCGGTTCTTCCTCTGCCGGGGGAATATCTTCGGCAGTCGGCGCATCAATAAAGACTGACGATCCTGACAGGGGAATGTGATCAGCTTCTTTTGCAGTGAGAGCGGCTTGCGCGGCTTCGGGCGGGCATCCGGCCGCCAGATATCCGGCTTTTGTCTTGTCCATGCCTGCCTGATGTACCTGTCCCTGCGCTTCATAACCGGCTTTTGCGGTCATGGTATTTTTCATGTGAGCGGATGCGGCTTGCGCATACTCGCCCTTGCGCTGATCCTGAGCCGCCTGAAACTGTTTTCCGGCTTCTTGATACTGGCCTGTGGCTTGGTCACGCTCCTGCTTATGTACTTTTCCGCGTGATTCATATTCTGATTTTGTTGCAGCGGCCTCCGCAGCATAAGCGGCGGCGCGCTTTTCGTAGTCCTGCTTATGTCCGGCAGCAATCGTCGGATGGGGGTTGCAGGGAACGGATG
>JAMHVA010000007.1:0-5082 GCA_035904625.1 Alphaproteobacteria bacterium
AAGATACACCCCTACCCATCGACCTGAACAAGCCGGAAAGCCGCTATCTGAGTTATGCCGCACGGAGCGGGCATTCAGGCATTCTGCGCAAGCTGCATGCCGCCGGTGCACGGGATGATAACGGCATGGCGTTGGCCTCCGCCATCATTTCCGAACAGCGGGCCGCGTTCGATTTCCTGTTGCAGGAAGCCGGTGTCAGCGCGAATGCCGGCAATGGTATGGTGCTGTCCGTTGCGATGACCAGCGGTGACAAGCATTACGTGACAGCGCTTCTGGATAAGGGCGCAGATGCGAAAGCCTTCCCGCTGATCGCCGAGACGATTGCCGATATCCGCAAGCAGCGCGACGGTACCGGAACGGATGCCGAGAAATTCAAGAACCCTGTCTATGACGAAATCATTGCGCTGGTCGAAGCCGCCATCGCCCGCCAGACCACTGTTGCCGAAAACCCGGCACCCGGCCCGCTGGCGATTTCGGAAGCACCGCAGAGAATCGGCGGACCTACTGGCCCTGCGCCCTGATCTTGCGCCACTTGGCGACATTCGATTCGTGCTCGGCCAGTGTTTCGGCAAACACATGGCCGCCCGTGCCATCGGCCACGAAATAGACGTAGTTATGCGTTTCGGGGTTCAGCACGGCGGCAATCGATTCACGGCCCGGATTGCAGATCGGCCCCGGCGGCAGGCCCGGATATTTATACGTGTTATAGGGTGAATCGATTTCCAGATCCTTACGCAGCAGACGGCGGCCCAGTGGCCCCATGCCGTCATCCTTGATCTCGCCTTTCGTCAGCGCGTAGATCGCCGTCGGGTCTGATTGCAGCGGCATTCCGCGTTTCAGGCGGTTGATAAAGACGCCCGCCACTTTCCGGCGTTCATCGGGGACACCCGTTTCTTTCTCGACGATGGAGGCCAGCACCATAACCTCGCTCATATTCACGACCGGCAGATCGGGAACGCGGGTCGGCCACAGATCATCCTGCGCCTTTTTCATCGCCGCCTGCATCTGTTCGATCACGTTCTGGCGCGTATCGGTTTTCATGTAGTGATAGGTTTCGGGGAGCAATGATCCCTCTTCCGGGATTGATGTCAAAGCTTCACCTGAAAGCTCCGTCGCGTTATTCAACATCTGCACGATTTGCCAGCTGGTCAGGCCTTCGCGGAAGGTCAGCTTGCGGTCATAGACCTCGCCCTTGACGATCTTATCGAGGATCGCCGCCATTGATGACTGCGGCGCAATTTCATATTCACCGGCTTTTAACTGGGTGTGCTGATTCTTTACACGGGCGGCGATTTTGAACACCATCCCGCTGGCAATCGCGCCTTCGCTTTCCAGGCGTGCGGCGATACCGTTCATGCCTGTACCTTTTTCAACAATCACGTAGCGCGTTTCCGCCAGCGGCCCGGGTTTGCGGAATTCGTTCAGCCCCCATAAGCCCGCCCCGGCACCGGCGATGATCGCCAGTGTGAGCAAAAACGTGATAGCGGAAATCAGCTTGCGCATAAGAAAATGGCCCCCGACCGGTAGCCATTGTCACATGATTTGAATCTCAAGAAAACCCTAAACGGCCTTTACAATAAGGCTGGCATTTGTTCCACCGAAGCCAAATGAATTGGACAGGGCCACATTGACCTTTTTCTCCTTGGCGACCTTGGGCACGAGATCGATGCCTTTGCATGGCTCGGACACGTTCTCAAGGTTGAGGGTCGGCGGCAACACGCCGGTCTGGATCGCTTTGATCGAATAAATCGCTTCGACAGCGCCCGCCGCACCCAGCAAGTGGCCGATGGCCGATTTGGTCGAGGACATCGAGACTTTATCAAGGCTGCTGGCAAACATGCGCTTCACAGCCGTGCATTCGATACCGTCACCCACCGGGGTCGAGGTGCCGTGCGCATTAATGTAGTCGACATCTGCGGGATTGATTTTCGCGTGCTTCAGGGCGGCTTCCATCGCGCGGTAACCGCCATTGCCGTCTTCCGCCGGGGCGGTCATGTGGAACGCGTCACCCGAAAGACCATAGCCGATCACTTCAGCATAGATCTTCGCGCCACGCTTTTTCGCGTGTTCGTATTCTTCGAGCACGACAATCCCCGCACCCTCGCCGATCACGAAACCATCACGGGCTTCGTCGAACGGGCGCGATGCTTCGGTCGGACGGTCATTATAGCCCGTGGAAAGAGCACGGATCGCCGCAAAGCTGGCAACACCCAGACGGTTGACCGCCGATTCAGCGCCACCCGCCACCATCACATCGGCATCGCCGAACATAATCAGGCGCGCGGCATCGCCGATGGCATGCGTGCCCGTGGCACAGGCCGTCACCACAGAATGGTTCGGACCCTTGAAACCGTATTCAATCGAGACATGACCCGAGGCCAGATTGATCAGCATGGCCGGCACCGTGAACGGGGACAGACGGCGCGGGCCCTTTTCATGCAGCGTGACGGAGCTTTCATACAAGGAATGAAGGCCGCCGATGCCGGAGCCGATCAGCACGCCGGTGCGGCACTGCTCTTCTTCCGTCTGCGGCTTCCACCCGGAATCAAGAATGGCTTCCTTGGCCGCGGCCATCGCGAAGACGATGAAAATATCCATCTTCTTCTGCTCTTTCGGCAACACATAAATATCGGGGTTGAAGCTGCCGTCGGTCGGCGCTTCCTCGGTCGTGCGTGGCACCTGCCCGGCGATCTGCGCGGCGATATCGGAGGCATCGAAGACAGAAATTTTCGAGATGCCGCTTTCACTGTTGGTGATGCGTTTCCAGTTGCGGTCAACACCCACACCCAGTCCCGTTACCATACCCATGCCTGTTACAACAACGCGTCTCATCTTTCGACTCCGATCAGTTTTCAAACTCTTGTAAGAAAGACAAAGCAGCGTCACGTTCATGACACTGCTTTGCAATTTATGCTTCAAGCATACAAAACCGACATTACTCGGCTGCGTGTTCCTTGATGAAGTTGACGGCATCGCCAACAGTCTGAATTTTTTCAGCAGCATCATCAGGGATTTCAACGTTGAATTCTTCTTCGAACGCCATGACCAGCTCGACCGTGTCGAGGGAGTCAGCGCCCAGATCGTCAATAAAGCTCGCGCCTTCCTGAACTTTGGCTTCGTCAACACCGAGGTGCTCAACGACGATTTTCTTCACACGTGCGGCTACGTCACTCATTTTTAAACCTTACTTGTTTGGTTAGTCCTAATGTTTTTTCAACCCGGCGAATGTAAGCAGGACCCGGACCGAAATCAAGGTTTTTACTGCCCTGCGGCAAGGAATACCCCCGCCAGACTCATTTTTTCAGCAAAAATCCCTTTAAAATCATTATGTTAAAGAATGGCAGAAAAGTTGGACATCGCCGGACGGGTTTGGTATGATGGGGGTAATTAAAAAAGCCCTGAAATCAGGGAATCTATATAGAGTATAGAGGGTTATAACGTGTCATCCGATCAAGGCCAAACACAGGTTGGCGGTATCGCCGCATCGGGCGTCTCCCAGGTGGGAGGGCGCGAGGGCGGCCTTTCCCAAAAAGATAAACGTCAGGCGCTCGATAACGCATCCGTGGCAGCACGCGCGAAAGATGATCGTGGCGAAGCGATGGACGCCGCCCTGACCGACAGCACATTCATGGCCAAAACCGATGGCGACCTCAAAAACCTGAGCGGCGCCGACCTGATCCAGGAAATGATGAACAATCCGCTGACGCAGGCCAAGAGCGGCACCGCGTGGGCGCAGGTGAATATTGCCAAAGCCGGCCTCGGTAAAGAAATGGATAAGCTGATCGAAGGCACGCCGGTTGTCGAGGAACGCCAGTACCTGACTAATATCCAGCAATTGCTGTCCGGCAAATCGATTGCCGAGATGGATACGTTGCAGGTCAAGGCCCTGCAACAGAACCTCGAAGGTCTGGGCATTTATGCCGGTGAAGTCGATGGTGACAGAAACAATAAAGGTCTGGTGGCCGCGCTGGAAGGCATCGTGCTGGCGAACAGAACCATTGAAACCGCGATGAAAGGTGGCCGTTCAGCCCTGCCCGATGGCAGCGCGCGTTTGGCCTTCTTTGATGCGAAAGAAAATACAACGCCGAAGATTACATCCCAGCCGTCCGGCGAGGCCCGCATCATGGCCCTGTTCAAAGAGAACGACGCCCAGGTTTCTCAGCGTGCCGCGCAGGCTGTTCAGCCTCCCGCGACGACCCGTCGTCTGGACCCATCGCTGTCCCTGTCTTAACGGCAACCCCGCACAAGATTGAATATCAGGCCCGCGCATCTTGCGGGCCTTTTCACATACAAGAGCGGGGGGATCGTCATCAGACTCCGGCGAAGGCCCGAAGGTCGGAGAGCTGTGGCGAGACTTTGTGCACGCCCAGAGCGGAAAGCCGCCCACCATGCGCATCCGGATCGTGGGTCAGGCCCGTATAGCCAAACACCGTCATGCCTGCAACGACCCCGGCGGTCGCGCCCGCGACGCTATCCTCAACCACCAGACAACGGTCCGGCGCGATGCCGTACTGGCTGGCCGCATATAAAAAGAGATCCGGCGCAGGCTTGGGATTTTCCACCTGACTCGCCGTGTAAATGCGGTGATCCTCGAAGAACCCCAGCAGGTCCGTCGCCTCCAGCAAACCGCGTACATTTTCCGGTTCGCCGTTTGATGCGACACACACCGGTCCCTGACGCGAGAGTGCCGCAAGGACATCCTCGATGCCCGGCGCCGGTCGCACCAGTTGATCTTTCAGAAACGCCACGCGGTCGATATAGCGCCGATTGATATCCGCAGGCGGCGCCCAGCCATGATCCCGCGCCACGGCATCCCATATCTTGCGTTGCGACCAGCCGACGAAATGATCCATGCAGTAATCCGTCGTGTATTGCGGAAATCCTGCCTCAACCAGAACGTCGCTGGTGGCCTGATTGTTCAGCAGTTCGCTATCCACCAGCGTGCCGTCACAATCGAAGATGACAAGGTCAAACGCACTCATCTCTAGATCATCGCCATGCCGCCATTCACATGAAGGGTCTGGCCGGTGACATAGGCGGCTTCATCGCTAGCAAGATAAACCGTTGCTGCCGCGATATCTT
>JAMHVA010000008.1:0-2113 GCA_035904625.1 Alphaproteobacteria bacterium
CTGCGGGCGTGGGCTTAAATCACGAATACCGGAGGCATCCAGTCGCACCATATTGTGGTACTCCGCCGACACCTTGAACGCTTCATTCGGGAATACTTTATCGACGTAATCAAGTTCGCGTCCGGTGATAATAAAGAAACGCCCCTTGGTCAGGCGATCAATCGTACGACAGGCATCTTCCACTTCCTGTGGTGCAGTCACTTTGCTGGGATCGGCAGCAGCATCCAGAACGGTCAGATCAAGGTCCGTCGCCCACAAAATGCGGTCGATCCCTGTCTTGCTGATCCAGTCGAGAATATCCTGCATCGTCTATTTCTTCAGCGCCGGATGCAACCCCGGCGTCATCTGCTTTGCAATCTGCTGGCTGGGCAGGCCATAGATCTGCCCCAGCGTCTGGGCGTTTTCATCATAAGGCGGCAATGCGTCCGCACCGACCTGAACGCGGCTGTGCGAAGTGATGAAATGCGATATTACATCGCCCTCGCCCGGGCGGGATGCCAGCATACGCTTCTTGATAATGACGGCATAACCTTCCTGCCCGGCATCATCGACGGCGCGCTGGCTGATACGGCGGCCCTTAGAGTCTTTTGTTTCAGTATTGTTGACCTGCACGACCTGTCCGCGCAATCCGGCAATATCGGCATCACGCGACATCATCAGCAACAGTGGCTCCATGATATCGGCAGGCCCCGGTTGCGCGCCCGGGACTTCATCCGGATACGCTTCGGCACGAACGCCTGTCGCATCCAGGCGGCCCGGATCAAACGCCAGAACCGGAACAGCCGGATTGCCCGTCGCCACGCATCCCATAAACTGTTCCTGATACGCCTTGGCCGAGCCATAAGACGGATATTTGGTATCGCTGGTGCGCCCGGATGTCGGCGATGTCGTGAATACGAAGCGCCCGCCAGAGCTTTCCAGCAAGGGCGACATCAGATTGAACAAAACCGCATTCGCCGCCGCATTGACGTTGAATGACGCCTGCAGCTCCGCCAGCGTGAAGTCCTTGGTCGCCTCATACGGTGTTTTGGATGTGGCCTTCAGGATCGCGGCGTTGCCGAAGAACACATCCAGATGCGCCCGCCCCTTCACCGGATCAAAAGCCAGTTGCTCAATCTTTGCCGCCAGCGCGGTATAATCCGCGTCGTTGGCTGTCGCCAGATTAGCCTCGATGGTTTCAACCTTGTCGCCATATTGAGCTTTCAGTTCAGCCAGTTTGTCAGCGCGAATATCGACCACGATCACTTTGCCGACATGCTGCTGAATGAGAGAGTCGACGACCGCGCGCCCCAGCCCCGTGGCGCCGCCCGTCATCGCGATCGTCATGTCGGAAACATCAATAAAGGGCGCGATGGCCCCTAATGGATTGCCCATCAGCTCTTCTCCCCGAAGAATTTTGTTTATTGAAAAACCAATAGACCAGGGAAGATAGGCCGTCAACCTTCTGAAAAATACAGACATGCTCTGAATAGCCAAAAAATACCCCGATCAAGCTTTTGATTGCAGAAAATCATATCTCTGCAAGGCCGCCTGTCCAAGCCCTGAATTTGGGGATTTTCTCAATATAAACAAATTCTTGATTGATTATTAAGATTAGCTTGCTACCCTCAGAAAAGGGGGTTTCCATGACCAGAATTCTGAGCAAAATCACCGGCATCGCCATTTTGGGCCTGTGCCTGTTCATGCTGAACGCTGGTCTGCAGCCCGCAACCTCCCACGCGGCGTGCAGCAACCCCGCCGGGGTCGCCGCCGATATCGTCTACAATTCCAGCGCCAAAATATTCCAGTACTGCGACAACACAAACTGGATCCGGATGAACCAGGTCGCAGGCAGCGGCAGCGGTTCCTGCAACCTCGGCGGCGCGGGCACGGTTCCGGAAGGCACCCTTTTCTACAATCAGGATTACCGCGTATTACAAGGGTGTGCCGGAAATGCCAGCAGCACGATCGGCGCGACAAGCAGCCTGTTCGGATGGGAAAAGATCAGCGTCGGTGTTTATCATACCTGTGCGATCAAAGCCGACAAAACTCTGCATTGCTGGGGAGGAAATGGATCAGGCGCACTGGGTGACGGAACAACAACAACGCGATCCACGCCCACGCCTGTTTCTGG
>JAMHVA010000009.1:0-4179 GCA_035904625.1 Alphaproteobacteria bacterium
CACAGTCTCCTGTAAATGCTGGCCTCTTCATGGCCGTTATGTCGGGATGTAATGGTTTCGTCGACGGTGGAACCGTTCTCGATTTTGAATGTGGCCTCGCGGACGCTGACATTGATGCTGTCCCAGTCGTCACGGGCGTTGCCCATCCACTGTGCCGGGGGTGTGGCGGATGCGGCGCAGTGATGGGATCTCATTTGAAAACCCAGTTCTCCGGTTTCCACGTTGATGTGCCGTGCCGTTTTCCAGTGACAGACAACACCGACGGCATCGTCCGATAAACCGCGCTCAAGAATTGTATCCTGGCCAACCCATTCATTGTTCAGGACGAAATAACGTCTGTGCTGTTCTTTGTCGGTCAGGATCAGAAGGGCGCTCTGGTCGGCGTCTTCAGGTGCGGGCTGTACATCTGCGGCCGCATGCGGGATCAAGATCGCGGCTGCGGCGCTGGCCAAAATCGGTCCCAGTTTTTTCATGGTGTATGATCCCTGTCTTTCATTTTAATAGACAGATATCACCCGGCCTTTGCGCCTGTCAACAAAGCGGCCTCAGGCATCGTTTTTACGACTGTCGATGATCAGTTTTCCAAGAGCGCGGAATTCCTGCTCCCGCGGGCTCCCCTGTCGCCAGCACAGGCCGATCTGGCGGCTGGGCTGGGGGTTGCCGAAACGCTGGATGGTGACGCCCTTGGGGATCGATTGCGGTGTGATGGCCATCGCCGGCAGCAATGTCGATCCGTATCCGTGCTGGACCATCTGGATCAATGTCGTCAGGCTGGTCGCGCCGAATGTCTTCTGCCGCCCGGGCTGCAGGCGGCATGCCGCCAGCGCATGATCGCGCAGGCAATGCCCGTCCTCCAGCAGCATGATGTTATGGCGCGACAGGTCGCTCAGGTGCGCGTTGCGGTCCGTCACCGGCCTGTCCCCCGGCATCGCGATCAGGAATGGTTCCGACCATAATTTCATCTGTGTGAATAGCGGCGTGTCGTAAGGAAACGCCATCAGCACGATATCGACGCTACGGTCTTCCAGCGCGCGCAGCAGGCGGGCCGTCACGTCTTCCTTCAGTTGCAGATCCATGCGCGGATACGCATCCTGCACCAGCGGCAGGATGTGCGGCAACAGATAGGGCGCAATCGTCGGGATCACACCCAGCGTCAGCGTGCCGGTAAACGGTTCGCGGCGGGCGCGGGCCATGTGCATGAAATCTTCCGCGCGGACGACGATATCCCGCGCGGGCAGAACCATATCCGCCCCCGCCGGGGTCAGCGTTACATCGCGCTTGGCGCGTTCGAACAGTTTCGTGCCCAGCAGATCTTCCAGCTTGGCGATGCCGTCGCTTAATGTCGGTTGCGTCACGCCGCACAGTTCGGCGGCCTTATGAAAAGAGAGGTGGTCGGCCACCGCCAGAAAATATTCCAGCTGGCGCAGGGTCGGTAACTGCATGGTAAAACCTATCGATTAACCGGGTTAATGATAGATTTTTTCTATCAAAAAGCAAGAAAATTTCGATTGGATTTTTGCGCTGCGGGCGTGCATGGTACGGGCAGTTTCCAACCCTCCAACCCAACCCCCAAAGGAGAACGACCATGCTCGGCATCGGTGACAAACTGCCTGAATTTTCCGTCACAGGCGTAAAACCCAAATTCATGAAGCACGAAGAAAACGGAGAATCCGCTTTCGAAACCATCACGCAGGACAGCTTCGAAGGGAAATGGAAAGTCATGTTCTTCTGGCCGAAGGACTTCACATTCGTATGCCCGACCGAAATCGTCGAATACGCGAAACTGAAATCCGAACTGGAAGACCGTGATGCGGTGATTCTGGGCGGCAGCACGGATAACGAATTCTGCAAGCTGGCATGGCGCCGCGAGCACAAGGACCTGAACAATCTCGATATGTGGATGTTCGCTGATACGAACGGTTCCCTCGTCGATGGTCTGGGCGTTCGCGATTACGAAGCCGGTGTCGCCCTGCGCGCGACCGTGATCGTTGATCCGCACAATGTCATCCAGCACATCACGGTGAACAACCTGAATGTGGGCCGCAGCCCGAAAGAAGCCCTGCGCATTCTTGATGCCCTGCAGACAGACGAACTGTGCGCATGCAACCGTCCGGTTGGCGGCGATACCATCGACCTGAAAAAAGCGGCGTAAGGTGAATTCGATGAGTATCGAAACACTGAAAAACCAGCTGCCGGAATACGCCAAGGACATCAAGCTGAACCTGTCGACACTGGCGGGCGAGGAAGCCTTGAGCGACCAGCAGAAATGGGGCACGTTCCTGTCCTGTGCGCTGGCGAGCGGCAACGAAACCGTAATTCAGGCGGTCCATGCGGAAGCATCGGTGCGCCTGTCTGCGGAAGCGCTGAACGCGGCCAAGGCAGCGGCGGCGATCATGGCGATGAACAATGTGTATTACAAGTTCACCGGCATGATCGAAAACACCGAATACCGCACCATGCCGGCACGCTTGCGCATGAACGTGATCGGCAATCCGGGTGTCGACAAGGTCGATTTCGAATTGTGGTCGCTGGCGGTATCGGCGCTGAACGGCTGCCAGTTCTGCGTGAATGCGCATGAACCGGTCCTGATCAAGGCAGGCCTGAGCAAGGAACAGGTGCAAACCGCCGTGCGTATCGCGGCTGTCATCAACGCGGCCTCTGCCGTGCTGAACGGTGAAGCGGCGCTTCAGGGCGCAGCGCCGTCTGTTGCGAACGCTGCCTGATTTTATTTATACCTCCTTCTAAAGTGAAAGCCCCCTGAGATTATCGGGGGCTTTCTATTTTTATGGGCCGTATACAAGTCAGATACTTGACTGAAAAAAAGTCGTTCCTATATCAAAAAAGTAGCCCTTGAATTTTTTGAGGATGATTTTTTCATAAATATCAGGGTTGTTTTCAAGCTCAAAGGAAAGGAGATGCGCGATGAGAACGACAAATGACAAATATGAAGGAACAGTAGAAGACGTTGCTACAGTAGGAGATATTGCGGCTTTACGAAAATGCCAGCTGTTTTATCCCGAAGAGCACGTAAAGATTATCCTGCGTACGATGCAAAATAGCCGGGTCGGTTGCGCAGGAGTTATTAATGATCATGGTGCTTTGATTGGCATTCTCACTGAACGAGAGATATTGAGGCGTATATTTTCACTACTCACGGATTCAACCATTCACCAAGCGAATATAGGTAAATATATAGATGATATGCGCGTCATGGATGTCATGATATCCCACCCTCACACACTGACAAGCGATACCGATATTGAAGAAGCCCTGAAGTGTATGACGGACATGGGATTTCGTTATATGCCGGTTGTCAGCCCGTATAATGAGAATGTTGCACTTGGATTCGTTGATGAGCGTGAAATCGCTATCCATGTTGCGCATAGGCTGGAGCGTTTGCGCCGAGAGTCTCATGAGCGCGATGAGGTTTATCAGCAGCTATTACGTGAGCCTTACGGAGGATCCCAGGGGCAGTCGCTCCCTTAATTTGATAAAAAGCCTCCGTACCGGAGGCTTTTTTTTAGAGAGACTGAATTAAGGTTTTGACGCCGATCACGGCGATCAGGCTGCCAACACCCAGGGTCAGAAGTCTGGAAGGGGTTCTCCGGCAAACGTAGGCTCCTATTGGCGCGGCAGCAATCGCGCCCAAAGCCAGCGCTATAATAGGGGCCCATAATGATATTCCCATCGTGCTGAAGAGTATGACAGAGACAGCGATGGCGATCATGAACTCGACGGCGACAATGCTGCCAATGGCTTTGCGCGTATCATAGCCCCGCAGCAGCAAGCCGGATGATACGAATTCGCCCCAGCCCGCGCCGCCAAAGGCATCAAGAAATCCGCCGATGAAGCCTATCGTTTCTCTGCGCGTCTTCATTGTGCGTATGATTTCGGGTCTGAGGGCTTTCAAAACAATAACGCTGCCGATGATGGAGAAATAGATACCCATGAGAGGATAGAGAAACTTGTTGTCAAACTGGGTCACCATAAAAGCCCCCAGAATGGCGCCGGCCAGCGCAGGCACAGCCAGTTTCTTCAGAAGGGGCATGTCAATATTTCCCATCCGCCAGTGCGACAGGGCTGAAGCACTGCCGCCGAATATCTCGGCCATGTGTACCGTTGCGCTCAGGGACTGGGCCGGAAAGCCGATTGCCAATAGAAGTGATGATGAAAGGGAGC
>JAMHVA010000010.1:0-3138 GCA_035904625.1 Alphaproteobacteria bacterium
GTGCTTCCTGAGGGGTCAGGCTGCTGGTGAAATACGCCCGTAATGTCGATGAATCGTCATGAACAAGGTCCATGAAATGCAGGCGGCTGACCATGGACAGCGCGCCGGAAGGCTGATTATTGCCGTTAAACTGATCTTGCATAGTGACGCAGTCCTTCACACCCGAATTTTTAATTGGCATGTGTGTACAGGAGTCGGGAGGTTATGTCAATAATATTAGCATGTCATAAAGTGAACAATTCTGCCCTATTCAAGGGATCGTTATTGCCGCCGTTAACTCTCTATTATAATTTAGAAAATATGCTTATCTCTGCGTTCATCTTTCCTATTCATCCCTCACGGAGATACAATGTCCCAGGCAGCCCCGAAACTGATGCCAGAATCGAACAAACGCTACCGCCTGATTACGCGCAGCGATATGGACGGTCTGGTCTGCGGCATTCTCCTTAAAGAATTGAACCTTATCGACGATATTACCTTCGCCCATCCTAAAGATATGCAGGATGGCCTGGTTGATGTCGGTCCTGATGATATTACCACCAACCTGCCTTATGTGCCGGGCGCGTTCATGGCGTTTGATCACCATGCCAGCGAAGTCGAACGCATCGGCGGACAGAAGCCGAACCACATCATCGATGCCAAGGCGCCTTCTGCAGCGCGCGTTGTTTATGATTATTTCGGCGGTAAAGAAAAATTCGTCAATATTTCAGACGCTATGATGGACGCCGTCGACAAGGCCGATGCTGCCCAGTTTACGCGCGAGGACATCCTCAACCCTGAAGGCTGGGAACTCCTGTCCTTTATCATGGATGCCCGCACCGGCCTCGGACGCTTCCGGGACTTCAATATTTCCAACTATCAATTGATGATGAAGCTGATTGATGTCTGCCGTCAGAATCAAGACATAGAACGCATTCTCACGATGCCGGACGTCAAGGAACGCGTTGATCTTTACTATGAACAGCAGATCAAATTCCGCCAGCAGATTGAACGCTGTGCGCAGATCAACAAGAATCTCGCGGTTATTGATCTCCGTCAGGAAGATGTTATCTGGGCTGGCAACCGCTTCGTTGTCTATGCGCTTTTCCCACACTGTAATATTTCATGCCACGTCATGTGGGGTAAAAATAAACAGAACACCGTTTTCGCAATAGGTAAATCGATCCTCAATAAAACCAGCCATACGCATATCGGTAACCTCTGCCTGTCCTATGGCGGCGGCGGCCACGAAGCGGCTGGCACTTGCCAGATCGAGAATCTCAGGGCTGAAGAAGCCCTGCTTGAGATCGTCAAGCGGATTACCTCAGACGGCTAAGACCGGTTATCCACAGATGTGTGGGTAATCCTGTGGATCGTCCTGTGGAAATTAAACTTACAGAGATGTAATGGAGCAATTAATGGCAGGAATGCTATGGTTTTGGCATGTCCGTTTGCATCCTCTGGTTCCGGCAGGATTTACGCCTGCATGATAATCCCGCCCTCATCGCCGCGCATCAGTCAGGCCTGCCGATTGTGCCTGTCTATATTCTGGATGATGCCAATGCCGGGGAATGGCAGCAAGGCGGCGCCTCGCGCTGGTGGCTGCACCATTCGCTGAAATCTCTCGATGCATCGCTTGAAAATGCCCTGATCGTTCGCAGCGGCAACGCCGAAAAAGTTCTGCCCGAATTGATCAAAGAATTCGACGCCAAAGCCGTGTACTGGAACCGCTGCTATGAACCATGGCGCATTGCCCGCGATAAAAAAATCAAAGACGACTTGACCAGAAAAGGCCTGACCGTCGAAAGCTCAAATGCGTTTCTGCTGTGGGAGCCATGGGATGTACAAAAGCAGGATGGCACACCGTACCGTGTCTTTACGCCCTTCTACCGCAAGGGGTGCCTGAATGCCACGCCTCCGGCTACGCCGAAGCCAAAACCTAAAAACCTCAATATCCATGCGCGCAAAGGTCCCTCAGGGCTTGAGCAGGCCCAGTTGCTGCCGCGTAAACCTGAGCCGCGTTGGGATCACAAAATGGAACAACATTGGGTGATCGGTGAGGTAGGTGCGCGCCAGCGCCTGCATGATTTTCTGGATGCTGAAATTGCAGGTTATAAGGAAGGGCGCAACTTTCCTGCCCGAGCCAATGTCTCGCGCCTCTCGCCCTACCTGCATTTCGGTGAAATCTCGCCGCGTGAAGTCTGGCATGCCTCCGAAGCAGCGGCCCTCGCACAAGGTAAGGAAACCGATCTCGATACCTTCCACTCCGAACTCGGCTGGCGTGAGTTCTCCAACGCGCTCCTCTATCATTTCCCCACCTTGCCGCGCCGCCCCCTGCAAACCCGTTTTGAAGCCTTCCCGTGGGCTAAAAACAGTGGTGATGCCTTGAAACGCTGGCAGCAGGGCCAGACCGGCTTCCCGATTGTCGACGCCGGGATGCGTGAACTCTGGGAAACAGGGTATATGCACAACCGGGTGCGCATGATCGTTGGCTCGTTTCTGGTCAAGGACCTCCGCCTGCACTGGCATCATGGCGAGGACTGGTTCTGGGATTGTCTGGTCGATGCCGACCTCGCCAACAATTCAGCCAGCTGGCAATGGATCGCTGGCTGCGGGGCCGATGCCTCGCCGTATTTCCGCGTTTTCAACCCGATGGGTCAGGGTCTCAAGTTCGATCCGTCCGGCGACTACATCCGCCGCTGGGTCCCCGAAATCGCCGCCCTGCCCGATGATCTGCTCAATGCCCCGTGGGAAGCCCCGCCGCTTGTCCTCAAGGAAGCCGGGATCACCCTTGGTAAAACATATCCGCACCCGATGGTGGACCATAAAAAGGCCCGTGAAGAGGCTCTAGCCGCTTTCAAACAACTGAGAGAAGACGCGGCCTGATGCTTCTCCAATAAACCTTGTATCGCGCTTAAATATTATGGTAAAAAATTACCATGGTTTTCAAATTCCTCAAAAGTTTGCTGACTCGCGACTCCTGGATCACCGAAGAACCAGTAGATCTCAATGATGAGAAAAATTTTGGCATGCTCGCGAGCGATATTGGACGCAGGACCGGAATATTCCCCGGCTTTATTCAAATCGAACTTGAGAGAATGGTTACTATGGGTAACCCGCTGGCCGCTAAATTCACAGAACTTGCCAGAGGGGCGGCTT
>JAMHVA010000011.1:0-2018 GCA_035904625.1 Alphaproteobacteria bacterium
CAGTCCGGCAGTGATCCATTCAAAGTCATCGGTTTCCAGCTCTATCTGTGCCAGCGGGTCATCCTTGTGCGCATCAAACCCGGCGGAGATCATCAGCAAGTCAGGATGGAATTCCTTCACAGCCGGGAAGATCGCTGTTTCATAAATATTTCTGAACAGTTGCGATCCGTCACCGGCCCGCATCGGGATATTCAGAATGCGTCCGGGGATATTATCTTCCGGCGATCCGGTACCGGGATAAAGCGGCCATTGATGGGTGGAGGCATAGAATATGTCTTCGTGCTTCCGCGCCATGAAATCTGAACCATTGCCGTGATGCACATCAAAATCGACAATCGCAATCTTCTTCAGGCCCAGTGACTGGGCATGCAGGGCGCCGATTACGATATTGTTGAACAGGCAAAATCCTTCCGCATGATCGGGAAAAGCATGGTGGCCCGGTGGTCGGGCAATGCAAAAAGCACGCTGCGTATGACCGTGAACGATATCGGATACGGCCTGACATACGCCGCCTGCCGCCGTCATGGCCGCTGCCCATGAACCGGGTGATAGCACTGTGTCGCCGTCGATATGGACAATTCCACGATCGGGGATTGCATCTGCAAGACGGTCAATATAACGGCCATCATGGGCGCGTTTGACCCACAAAATCTCTGCTTCGCCCGGCGTTATTGTTGGCAGATCGCTTAAAGGATTTTGCGCCAATAGCTCCAGCAGGGTGGCCAGACGCTCCCCTGATTCGGGGTGGCCCGGGCCGGTATGGTGTTCCAGCCCTTCACGGGCTATATATAGGGTGAGTTTGTCCATCGCGGATCCAGTTATAAATGAACCATAGCACGCATACAAATGTTGAATATCTGGCGCAGCGACTGCTGCAGCGCTGGGTCGTGAAATGGTATGATGCCTTCCCTGACCCCGCGACGGGGGGATTTTATGAGCGTCTGGGCAAGGGGTTCAAGCCCCGTTATGTCGGGAACAGACGTCTGCTGACGCAGTGCCGCCAATTGGCAATATACAGCCACGCGTCGCGGCAGCGGATGGGTGGGAATGTAAAATCGCGGTTGAAAGATCATTATGAGGCGATGGTCAGATCATACTATGTGCCTGAGACAGGCGGCTGGCGCTTTAGCCTCAATGATGAAGGCCAGCCGGACGATAATACATATGATCTGTATTCCCTGACATTCGTAATTTTTGGTCTGTCGCATTATTATCGTGCGACAAACGATGATCGTGCCCGTGATCATGCGCATAATATGCTGCAATTCATCAAGGCACGCTTTGCGATGCCGGGGCTTCCGGGATTTGCCGAGGCGATTGACGAAAACCTGAATGTCATCCCGCGGATGCGCCGCCAGAATCCGCATATGCACCTGCTCGAGGCATGTCTGTTCGCCGAAGATACATGGGGCGATCAGGCCTACGCCGATATGGCGGATCAGCTTGTCGATCTGTTTTATAAATTTTTCTACATCGCCGACCGCAATATGCTCTGTGAGTTCTTTACCGATGATCTCAAGCCCGATCCGGGCAAGGGGCATCGCGTGGAACCAGGCCATTACTTTGAATGGGTATGGCTTTTGAAAAAGCACGCGATGATGCGGA
This sequence comes from Alphaproteobacteria bacterium, assembly GCA_035904625.1. Taxonomy (GTDB): domain Bacteria; phylum Pseudomonadota; class Alphaproteobacteria; order Micavibrionales; family Micavibrionaceae; genus Micavibrio_C. The sequence continues at coordinate 1,606 of JAMHVA010000011.1, forward strand.
ATGAACCGGCACGGCATGACAAGGTCTGTCACGAACTACTGACATGGGCCAACAAATACGGTTGGGATAATGTTTATGGCGGCATTTATGACGTGCTGACGCCGGAAGGCGTCGTCTTGACCGACACCAAGCGAATCTGGCCGTTTGCAGAAGCACTCAAGGCCAATGCACTGATGATCGATACATCCGACCGCGACGAAATAAAGGCGCGCATGCGCCAGATGGTGAATGTATTCCGTGAACATTATATGCAAGAACGCGGGTTCTGGGTTGAATGGCTGAATCGTGATTTGTCACCAGCAACAGATTACATGCCGGGAACAACACCGTATCACGTGTATTTCGGGATCATGGAAACGCGGGCCGTGATTCACGGGCGCGGCCATTCCGTGTCCTTGCGTTCTGGCGTGGGG
>JAMHVA010000012.1:0-7797 GCA_035904625.1 Alphaproteobacteria bacterium
GATTATCAATATGATTGGGCGGGGATGTCATCGGCTGATTTGTCTGTGCGATCGAATTACAGACGCAGTGGGGAAAGCGGCGAAAGTTCCCTTTCGAATACGGGCACGTTGGGGCTGAATGGGCAGATTCTCAAGAACGATGCCCGCATTTTTATGAATGCTGACGATGAATATGGCTTGAATTCGGTCAGCGCCATGCTATCGCGCCAGAGCGACAGGGCTGAATTGCTGGGGCCGCTGAAGGCGCGTTCTTATTCCTTCGGGGATACGAGCACAACGGACCTGCCCCTGACCGGATATTCCTCGCAAGAACTGGGCGCGCGTATCAGCAGTAACCCGCTGACGTATGTGAATTATCAGGATACGCGCATCAGCGGTAATGCTGTGCCGGGCTGGGATGTTGAGTTGTATCGCGAAAATTCTCTTATCGATACGCAAGTTGTCGATGAAACCGGCCGTTTCGAGTTTGAGAAGGTCCAGCTTTATGCGGGGGACAATAATTTCGATATATATTTCTACGGCTATCAGGGGGAAGTCAGGAAAGAAAGTCTCAGCATTCCCCTGACGGCGGAGACGCTGACGGCCCAGAACGGCACATATGATATTTCGGCCAGCCTGCGCGATACCCAGACATACCGACGGTTTGATTCAAATGATGAAGATGCAGACACTCCTCATCTTGCCGGTCGCTATAATTTCTTTGTGGGTGATGCGTTGGCCTATGCCGGGTTCCGTGGCTGGCAGGAAGAGGGTGATGCCAAGCTTTATCTGGGAACAGGGTTCACAAATATCTGGAACGGGTACGTATTCGATACAAATTATGCCGTTGATGAGCAGGCGGAAATGGGATTGCGGCTCGGGATTCGCAAGAATATCGATGACTGGAATCTTGCATGGACAAATTTGTTCCAGACAGATCAATTCACACAAGGGACCGGTGCAGATAATCCTGTGACGTTCCAGACGATGGCATCGGCCTACCGAAGCTATACGCCCCTCATCGGTACAACAGGAAATATCTCGCTAAGTGCTGATTACAGACAAAATGCCGATGGCGGCGAAGGACAATCTGCCAGTTTTGGATTGGGGCAGGGTTTCAGCGGTGTCTCGCTCAGTAATAATCTGCGGTATGATGAGACATCCCCTGCGGATGGGGATACAAGTGAAAATCTGATGAACGAATTTTCTGGCCGTGTGCGCTTGAATCGTTACGTCACGACCCGCGCCGGTCTTACGTATGAAGTCAAACCTGAATCCAGAATGGATCGCTATTTCGCCACGGTCAATTATACGCCAAAGCAAGAATTGAGCTTTGATTTTGAAGTCGAGCACGAACCTGATGTCGATCATACGGAAGGCGAGTTACGCGCAAATTACAGGCATGACAAGTTCCGTCTTTCACCCTTTGTCCGGGTCGACTCGGATCGCGATGTGGCTGCTGGTTTCAATGTCAGCACGTCCCTGATCAATCAGCCTCAGGGAGGTATGCCGTATATCACGGGGCAGCGCGTTGCGGGTGATGGCCTGTTGTCCGCACATGTTTTTCTTGATGTGAACGGAAACGAAGTATTTGACGAGGGGGATGAGCCCCTGAGTGATGTGATTGTTGAAAGCGTTAACTCCAAAGCGCGGGAAAAGACGAAAGATGACGGGTATGTGATGCTGTCACGTCTGGCAACGAATCTTCTGACGGATATACGTCTTGATGCAGCGACTTTGCCGGATCCGTTCATGGTGCCGGTCAATCGCGGCAGTTCAATACTTCCGCGCGCAGGGAAAGTCTATGAGATGGATTTTCCTGTGCAGTTTGCGGGTGAACTGGATGGAACGATTGCGACACTTGATATAAAGGGTGAGCAGAAGCTCTCCAAGTTTGTTAATCTCTCCCTTGTGCCGTTAGATCCGGCGCGGGGCCAGCCGCAAACAACCAAAGCCGCGCAGGACGGATTTTATCTTTTTTCCCAAGTGCCGCCGGGGCAATATTTCCTGACGGTGAGCGCGCAGGACGCCAAGACGCTGAAGGCTGCACGGCCAAAGCCGCGTATCCTCACCTTCACGCATGAAGGCACCACGATCTATGCGCAGGACATCCTGCTGCAAAAAGGCCAATATGATATCGGGTTTGATGTCGTCGCGGCGGGGTTCTTCCCCGACCTGCAGAACGCCGAACCTGAATATTTCATCCAGACCGGCAAAGACAAGACCTCGGGTATCCTGCAGGCGCTTTACAATATGCGGATGAAGGACGTGGTGAGCCGGGCGGTTGCGGGTTTGCAACCCTATACCCGAGGTCAGGATGACGAATCGGGCGGCCTCTATTACCGTGTCGGAGCCGGGGGTCTGGATGCGGCTTATGGCCGTTGCCAGATTCTGGCGGACCAGAAACTGCCCTGCCGGGTCGTTGTTGTCCCCGCTTCTTCAGGGGCGCATCCGGTTGAGCAGGCTTCGCTTTAAGGTATGGTTTCGCAAAGTTTTTCTTATGTCCTTAAGTATGTGGTGGCGTAAGTCGCTGTTTTATTTATTGCGTAAAAAGAGAAAGAGTAACGAGATACCGCAGTCAATCCAAACAATTTTAGATAAATTTATCAAGGCATTAACGACTTCAATCTAGAATTGTATATAGGCACGCGTATAATCGGGGTTTTACTACTTTAGGGAAGTTTGTTGCATGGCTATGCATGATAACCATCAGGATCCGGATTTGGATGATATCAAGGCACCTGCAGACAGCGATACCTTGCTGGACCCGGAAGTGACAATGCAGTGCATGCAGGCCACGATGGGCTATCACGTTACACTCCACAAAATCATCTCCCGCAAGCTGGTCCATGCCAATAACGCCGTAAAACAGCGTATTGCGGAACTGGAGTCTGAGGATGATGTCGAAAAAGCGAAGACCAATGTGGTGCGGCTGGATAAGTATCGCGGGCTTCTGACCCATCTGAAGCAGCTGAAGATCGTGCTGGAGGAAGCGCAACTCGAGATCGTGGATCTTGAACACATGGACGATGTCTTCCACATGCTGCCGGGCCGGATCAAGCATTACTACGAACATATGATCAGTCTGGATCAGGAGTTGGTGGAACTCATCGCTGAAGTGTCTTCGGCGGAGTATCAGGCAGCCTACAAACGGGCGCAAAAAATCATCGATATGGTGCAGGGGGGCAAAAATATTCTTTCAGGCCGCTCCGTGCATGACGAATATGCCGATATCAGCATCAAGCAGGTTCTGCATCCGATTAAAAGCGAGTTGCGGAACATGGGAAACCGTCGCCGTGATGTTGTCGTGTCGCCGGATGGCAAGATCATCAAGGATCTGTAGTCACGGGGCTTCGTGTCGCAGTGATTGAACTGAAATTTCAGATTGTCTTGTGAAGGTCCTGCATCTGCTCGATGTATGTTTTCAGCATGTTTTTGAGCGCATCGCGCAAATAAGGTTCAAAATCGGTATCGCCGCTGGTCGACATGGAAATGATCCTGTCATACAGCGCGCGTGTTTCCTGAGAGACGCTTAATGTAATGACATGATCGCTGAGGCGGTCATCGATGATATCGCGCACGAAGCCGCTGATATTCACATTCATCTCCTGCAGACGGTCGTGCTGCTCTTTCCTGATCATCAGGCATACGCTTTTCAAATCCTTGCTCATGGCGGGCATCCTTGTTTGCTGTCTTTGCAGTATATAGCATAATTATTAATTATATATAAATATGTATATTTATTGTTTATTAATATAATTATATATATAGTTATATATAAACTCATTATAACCAAAAAAACGCCCAAGGAGGGCGCTGCCATATGCAAGGTATCGAGGGGTTGTTGACGATCATCTGGTCCTGGGGGGCCATCATCACCGGAATCGGGATTGCCGGTTTTATCCTGAGCAAAATCCTGGTGAATGTCGGGGCCGACGAACTGGCCGTGACGGAACGGCGATTTTTCGGCGCGGCGCTGGAACGGGGGCGCGTATTCGCGATGCCGGGACAGATCGGGATGCAGGCCCGTTACCTTCAGCCCGGCCTTCATGTCATCCCGTGGCCGCTGGTGAGCGTCATATACAAACCGATCTTTCTGAGCATCAATGCCGATGAACTGGGGATTGTCGAGGCAACCGACGGCACGCCCCTGTCCGCCGGGCGCATTTTTGCCGACGACATCGCCGGTGTCGCGCATAACAACTTCCAGGACCCGATCGGGTTTCTGACCAAGGGTGGTATTCGCGGCAAGCAACTGCGTTTCCTGACCAACGGGACGTTCAAGATTCACCCGTATCTGTTCAAGGTAACGAAGATCAAGAAGACCTATATCCCCGAAGGATCGATTGGTGTGATCACCGCGCTGGACGGCGCGCCGCTCGATGCCGGGCAGCTTCTGGGCCGCAGCACGGATAACCATGAAAACTTCCAGCGTGCTGAAGACTTCCTGAAAAACGGCGGGCAGAAGGGGCCGCAGATCGATTTCCTGCGCCCCGGTACGTACAACATCAATACCGAGATCTTTAAAGTCGAGATCCATCTGGCGATCCAGATCCCCGAACAGCAGATCGGCGTGATCGAGGCGCTGGATGGTTTACCGATGGCGCATAACGAGGTTGTGGCATCGACACCGGATGGCCACAATAACTTCCAGAACGGTCAGTCGTTCCTGAACCATGGCGGCAAACGCGGCCCGCAGGAAAAAATCCTGACCCCCGGTACTTATTATATCAACCCGTATCTGTTCACCGTCACATTGCAGGCGCAGACATTGATCGAACAGGGCGAAGTCGGCGTGATGATTTCCAACGTCGGCCTTGATGCTTCCGGTCTTGAACTGGATGGTACCGAGCTTGAGAGCGATGACAAACATCATGCGCGTTATGTCGTTCCCACCGGCTATCGCGGTATCCAGAAAGACGTTCTGGGTCCGGGGGCCTATAACATCAACCCGCTGGCGTACCGTGTCATCGTGATCCAGACCCGTACGCGGTCGCTGGACTGGAGCGCCGAGAGATTGTCGGGTCGGGCCGCGGAAAATAATGTGTTCAGCCCGTTCCAGGTTGTGTCTTACGACGGCTTCCCGATGCAGATCGAGGTGCGTTGCCAGTATCGTATCCAGCCGCAGAATGCCCCGTATATCGTGCAGAAGCTGGGTTCGATCCGGGAGCTGGAAAGTAATGTCATCCATCCGCAGATTGACGGTATCTTCCGGGCGCAGGTCTCGCGTTCACCAGCGATATCGTATCAGCAGAATCGTGCCGAAGAACAGAAAGCGGCTGAAGAGGCCGTGCGCAGCGACCTCAAAAATTACCGCGTTGACGTCGTATCGGTGATGATCACGAATATCGTATTGCCGGAAGAGCTGATGCGGACAACGCAGCAGAAGAACCTGGCCGAGCAGGAGAAGTCGATGTACGACTCCAAGCAGGAAGCCGAGCAACGCCGTATCGAGTTCGAGAAGACCAAAACCGAAGCCGATGCGCAGGTCAGCATTATCACGGCTGAAGCCGGGATCAAGGTGGCCCAGCATGAAGCCCGTCAGGTGGAAGAGCGCGCCCGCGGCGATGCCAACCGCATCCGCATGATCGCCGAGGCCGAGGCCATGCAGACGCAGCAAATCGGTGATGCCGAAGCTTCGATTATCCGCGCCAAGGGTGAAGCGCAAGCCAAGGCGTATCGTGATCAGGTCGATGCCCTGACCGCGCAGGGCGTCACGACGGTCGAAGTGATGAAATCGATATCCTCTGCCGGCTTAAAAATCACGCCTGATATTCAGGTGAGTGGTTCGCCGGGCGGCGGTGCCGATCAAGGTGGTCTGGTGCAAGTCCTCCTCGCCCAGATGGTTCGTCAGCAATCAGGCGGGGTGGCTCTTCCTCCTGCCTGATCTGGTGAACAACGCCGCATGCAAGGCCCGGGGTGATGATCATCCCGGGCTTTTTTGTTCAGGCGGCTTCGACCTGCCGGTCGCACCACGACATGATTCCGCCCCTCAGGTTATAAGCGTCGCACCCGAGCGTGCCCAGATAATGGGCGTAGTAACGCGAACTTTCGCCCACAGCACAGATCAGCAGAATTTTCTTGCCTGCCGGGAAGGGGTTGTAACCGTTGATCAGGGTGCGGAAATGGTCTTGCGGGATGTTGATCGATCCCGGCAGGTTGCGCATCGAAAATGACAGCGGCGTGCGCAGATCGATCACAACCGGATGATCTTCCATGAAATCATCCAGTTGCCCGGCCTCAATTTCCGGCACAATCGCACGCGGGTCGTCGGCAAAGGCGGAAAGGCTGTTTTCGATTTCCGGTTCGCCGAACAGCTGCGGGCGGCGGCTTTGCAGGAACGAGATATACCATTCCATGCGGTCGCAGACGATGAAAACCGCCGAACGGCGTTCGGGCAGGTCGCTGTCGATCCGGTGCAGATGTTTGATGGCGGCATAATAATTCGCGCCTGACGATATGCCGCACAATACGCCGCACTGGCGCGCCAGCGTGAGGAGACCGTCGATGGCGTCCTGTTCGCCGACATGAACAAAATCTTTGTAGGCGTCGCGTCTGAACAATTGGCTTTCCCACATCTGCGACAGGCTGCGGATGCCCGGGATGAAATGGTTGTTACGGGCGACAATCGCGATTGTCTGCATATCGGGGTTGCTCTGCTTCAGGCGGCGGTTGATCCCCAGTGTCGATCCGGTCGTACCCAGACCACCGAAGAAATAATCGACGCGGGGCAGGTCGGTGATGATTTCCTCTGCCGTGGTGGCTTCATGAAATTCCGGGTTCTTTTGGTTTGTGAACTGGCTGGGGAAATAAATCTCGCCGGGCCGCCCTCTGGCTGTGCGTTCGATCAGGTATTGCGGGTCGTTGCTGTCGGTGGGGTCGAAGCAGTCGCTGGCCCCGGCGATTTCCTCGATCTCTGAACCCAGAATCTGCAGGACCTGTTTTTGTTCCTCGACTTTGGACAGGGCGCTGACCAGACGGAATTTAACACCATGCATGCCCGCGATCGCCTGCAGTGATTTGGCGGTATTGCCGCTGGAATTCTCATAGATCGTCATGTTGTGGCTCTTGATATGTTCAAGGTCGTCCTTGATCATGCCCCATGCGGTGCGGTCCTTGACTGAACCGAACGGGTTCATCATTTCAAGTTTTGCGTAAAGATCGATGTTCTTCAGGCCCGTGACGGCGGAATCGATTTTCAGCATCGGCGTATTGCCGATCAGGTCTGTCATTTTATCTACGATCATGTTTTTACACCTCTATTGGCAAGTACCGGGAATCCTGTGCCCAGCGGAATACGCCGGTGTGATCGGGCCAGACGGCCACTTTCTGCGCCAGCGGCTGCATCAGGGTTTCGGATTCGACAAAATCCATCATGTAGGGGGCAGTGTTGCTGAACACGACCAGATCGCCGCGTTCGGGTACAATATCGGGACAGGTCTTGTTATATTGCAAGATGTCATAGGAAACACAAAGATTACCGGTGTAATAGACACCGCGATTATTGGGCTTATTCCTCGCCGGGTCGCGCGGGATGATAACGGGGTCACATAATTGCTTCAGGTTCTGCGCGTGGTTGTTCGAGCGGTTCATTTCCAGCCCGACCAGTAATTCCCCCCATGTCGATTCCTTGATAAAGGCGACCCTTCCCACGGTAATGCCGCATTGGTCCAGCATGCCGCGCCCCGGTTCGATATACAGCTCCAGTAATGAATCGCGGATCATGTCGGCCAGACGGGCATTGCCAAACGTCAGGCTGCGCTGGTTCAGCCATATATCCAGTTCATCGCCCCTGGTATGCGGCGGCACATGGTTGAC
>JAMHVA010000013.1:0-2457 GCA_035904625.1 Alphaproteobacteria bacterium
ACCTAACGTGCGCGAATAACCGCCGTTACAGCGGCGCCTGTGGAAGAACTGACGGCCGGAAGGTAAATCACTTCCGGCAACGGCGCTGCTAATCTGTCTGTCATAGTCGTACTCCTGATTTTCCGTGGCCCTCCTTATATTATAAAAATTTTGCATTGCAAAAAGGTTAATGAGTGAAACATGAAAAAACCCGCCGAAAAGTTCCGGCGGGTCATAAAATTAGCCAAAAATCGTTTATATTACGGGGATTGAGGGCGTTCCGGTCTGGATGTCCGGACATACACCGTCTTGGATTGGTCCATCCGGTTATAAACCAGGCAGGTCCCCTGATCTGTCGGCGGCACCGACACCATTTTGTGAGTTTTCTCACGGGTGCCCGGCGGCTGAAGCTGGGTTGAACGTGCGCCGGGATGGCGGGCTTCCAGCAGAACCTCGTTATCCTTGCCTGAACGCAGCTGGATCTTTTTGCCGTCATCATAGCAATAGGCATCCGCCGGTGAGACTTTAACCGGCTCCGCTGCCTGTGCCTGTCCCCCGGCAAATCCGGCAGCCAAAACCAGTGAACTCAGAAAACCCTTCAGGTGCATGACACGCTCTCCTCCTAAAAATATGTATTAACATAATCCATAACATTTTCAGATGTCAATAAATGACATATACATTAAGTTTCTTTCTGAGATCGATTGTTTAGAACCGGAGTTGCCCATGCCCACACCCCACACCCTCTTCCAGAAAATCTGGGACGATCATGTGATCGACCGTTCCGATGACGGCACATGCCTTATCTATATTGATCGCCACCTTGTTCACGAAGTGACGTCGCCGCAGGCATTCGAGGGGCTGCGGATGGCAGGCCGCAAAGTCCGCCGCACCGACGCCACGCTGGCCGTCATGGATCACAACGTCCCCACGATCGACCGTGATAAGGGCATCACCGAGGCCGATAGCCGCCTGCAGATCGAGACGCTGGAAAAGAACTGCAAGGAGTTCGGTGTCACCCTGTTTAACATGAGCGACAAGCGCCAGGGCATCGTTCACGTTGTCGGGCCAGAACAAGGCATGACGCAGCCGGGCATGACGATTGTCTGTGGTGACTCGCATACCAGCACACATGGCGCGTTCGGCGCGCTGGCGTTTGGTATCGGCACGTCGGAAGTCGAACACGTTCTGGCAACGCAAACACTGATTCAAAAACCGGCAAAGAATATGCGCATCTCGATCGAGGGTACGCCGGGGCCGGGCGTCACCGCCAAGGATCTGATGCTGGCCGTCATCGGACGTATCGGTACAGCGGGCGGTACGGGCCATGTGATCGAATTCGCAGGATCAGCCGTGCGCGCTTTGTCGATGGAAGGCCGCATGACCATGTGCAATATGTCGATCGAGGCCGGTGCGCGTGCCGGTCTGGTCGCGCCCGATGAAACGACATTCAATTACATCAAGGGCCGCCCGATGGCCCCGCAAGGCGACAACTGGGACAAGGCCGTCGCGTACTGGAAGACGCTGCCATCCGACCCCGGCGCACAATATGATACTGAAATCACTTTGAAGGCCGAAGATATTGCCCCGCTCGTCACATGGGGCACAAGCCCGCAAGATGTTCTTCCCATCACGGCCAAGGTTCCCGACCCTGCCGATGAGAAAGACGCCGCCAAACGCGCCGCGATGGAGCGCGCTCTTGAATATATGGGCCTGACACCGGGTGAAAATCTGGAAGATGTGAGCATCGACAAAGTGTTTATCGGTTCCTGTACCAACGCCCGGATCGAAGATCTGCGTGCAGCAGCTACCATTGTCAAAGGCCACAAGGTCGCCAGCCATGTGCAGGCGATGATCGTCCCCGGCTCCGGTCTTGTGAAAGAACAGGCCGAAAAAGAAGGGCTGGACAAGATCTTCACCGACGCCGGATTTGAATGGCGCGATGCCGGATGTTCCATGTGCCTCGGCATGAACAGCGACCGCCTGAAACCGGGTGAGCGTTGCGCATCGACATCCAACCGCAACTTCGAGGGTCGTCAGGGTCGCGGTGGGCGCACGCACCTGCTTAGCCCCGCGATGGCAGCAGCAGCAGCGATCACAGGCAAACTGACAGATGTGCGTAAACTGACAAACAACGGAGGACGTTCACATGCTGCATGATTATACCAGCGTCTATAAACTGGAAGGGAAAAGCCTGACAGCGGCTCTTGAACTCAACCGTCGCATGAGACATGAGTTAATCCCGGCGTTCAAAGCCTTGAACGCGATGAAAGATAGCACAGACAAGCTCGCCGTTATCAAGGCGGTTGCCGAAGTGACGCCGATCCTTCTGGGGCAGAAGACCGTCGCCATCAAGGACGCCATCGCCGCCTTTCGCGCCGGTGATTTCAAGCTGCTGGTCGATGCCTTCAAGGCCAAACATAAAGGTCTTTATGATTCCACGGGCCAAAATACACGCAGTATTCAGGTCAAGCATAT
>JAMHVA010000014.1:0-2098 GCA_035904625.1 Alphaproteobacteria bacterium
CCCATGTTCGTGACATCATCATTCTGGGGCTACATAGTCTTCCCAACCAAAATTCTGGAACAATCACTGACCAGGATAAAATTTTTATTGAAACCCTTACAGAGTTCATCACGTACTACGCATCTGCATTTCAATTGAACAGCGCTAGTAAGGCAGAAAAATTTATGGAGTGCTGGTCCAAAGAAAAGACACAAAAATGCACAAAATTAGCAGTCGATAATGGCTTTATTCCCTCATGGGAGTCTTACAGTGCAGAAATTGACGCACTTATCGATAAAGGCATGAAAAGCACCTGTATCCCACATACCAGCCCCTCTAAGGCAAAAGACTAATCGGAATATCGCGTTTCTCGATATCCAGCAGCTTCTGCTTTACATCAAGCCCTCCGCCATAACCACCAAGGCCGCCACCACTCGCGATCACGCGATGGCACGGCACGATGATCCAGATTTCGTTGCATCCATTCGCTGTGCCGACCGCGCGCGAGGCATTCGGGTTGCCGACAGCTCTCGCTAGCTGCTTGTAACTCCATGTCGAGCCATAAGGAATGGTCAGGATTGTATCCCACACCTTCATCTGGAACTTCGTGCCGCGCTGAAGCAGCGGGAGATCAAATTCCGTCAGCTTGCCCTTGAAATACGCATCCAGTTGCTTTGCCGCTTCCTTCAGCACGGGCGTGGTCTTCCCCACCGTCGCCCGCTTGTTGCTACGGCGGCAATAGGTCAGGAAAGCCCCCTCGGCGATCAGTTCGATATTGCCGAACGGCGAACGGATGATGGATATATCTTGCTTCATAGTCACCCTATTAACATAAACAAATTATTGTGCATAGCACCCCTAAACTTTTACGCTGCGCCCCACCGGTGCTATGATGCGGCGCTTCGTCACTCAAGGACCTAACATCATGAAATCACTCGCCAAGATCAAATCAGAACCCGGAATCTGGATGCAGGACAATCCGAAACCTGCAGTGGGGCCGAATGACGTCCTGATCAAGATCAAAAAATCCGCGATCTGCGGCACCGACCTGCATATTTATAAGTGGGATGCGTGGGCGGCAAAAACAATTCCCGTGCCCATGATCGTCGGTCATGAATATGTCGGCACCATCGCCGAACTGGGCAGCGAAGTGAAGCACCTGAAAATCGGCCAGCGCGTATCGGGCGAAGGCCATATCGTCTGCGGCCACTGTCGCAACTGTCGCGCCGGGAAACGTCACCTGTGCCCGAATACAAAGGGTGTCGGCGTCAACCGCACCGGCAGCTTTGCCGAATATCTATCCCTGCCCGTCGATAACGTCTTCCCCATTCCCGATGACATTGATGATGAATTGGCCGCGATCTTCGATCCGTACGGCAACGCGGTTCACACCGCGCTGTCGTTCGATCTGGTCGGTGAAGATGTGCTGATCACCGGGGCTGGCCCCATCGGCATTATGGCGGTTGCGATCTGCAAGCATGTCGGCGCGCGCCATGTCGTCATCACCGATGTGAACCCATATCGCCTCGCGCTCGCCGAGAAGATGGGCGCGACAAAAGCCGTCGATGTATCCAAACAAAATCTCGGCGATGTCATGAAAGACCTTGGCATGAAGGAAGGCTTCGATGTCGGCCTTGAGATGTCGGGCGTCGAAAGCGCTTTCCAGCAGATGGTCAACAATATGATGAATGGCGGCAAGATCGCCCTGCTCGGCATCCCGCCCGGCGGCAAGATGGATATCGACTGGAATCAGGTGATTTTCAAAGGCCTGATCATCAAGGGCATCTATGGCCGCGAGATGTATGAAACCTGGTACAAGATGACGGCAATGCTGCAAAGCGGGCTTGATATCCGCCCGGTCATCACCCACCGCCTGAAGATCGATGATTACATCACCGGGTTCGAGGCGATGAAATCCGGCCAGTGCGGCAAGGTCATTCTGGACTGGGAATAAACCGCCCGGCAGCGGGTCAGCCGATGGCGAGTGTCTTGGCTTCGTGATCCAGACGGTACGCCTCGGCGCGGCGCAGGTCGGCCGTGCGCTCCAGCAGAACAGCCAGAACATCGTTCATCCCGGCCCTGCGCGCCATATCGAGCGGCTTGGCATGGAATATATCTG
>JAMHVA010000015.1:0-2480 GCA_035904625.1 Alphaproteobacteria bacterium
ACCGTCGGGCAGGGTGGTGCCGTATCGCTCCACCACTTCCAGCGGATAACCCAGTCGTCGTATAACTGCGGCGCTGGCGTCGTTACCGTCCGCGTGGGTGATAATCACCTTGCGGGCCGACAATGCAGTGAAGGCAAATCGCGTCAGGGCGTTGGCGGTTTCGGTGGCGTAGCCTTTGCCACGGGCTGATGCGCGAACCCAGTAGCCGATTTCAAAGATCCGCGCGTGCCAATCCATCCGGTGCAGACCCGTAAAAACGACCGGCAGACCGCTTGCGCGTTCGAATGCCATCATCATCAGGTCGGTACGCAGGATAAACCTTGCGGTGGCCTCACGCATCACGCGTTCATCATCTTCCGGCGTCGGCATGTCTTTGGCCCAGTCCATCCAGCGCACCAGATCGTCCCAGGTCTCTTCTTTGGCAGACGTGACCAGCGGGCCATCCCCCGGACGTGGCGGGCGAATGATCAGGCGGTCGGTTTCGATCGGCATCGGAATATCGATCAGGATCGGGTTTGTTTTTTTCTCTATAGTCATGGTTGTCTCCCATTCGTTGTTGTTTGCCAACGAATGACCGACAATGCTGCTCTATAAGGTGGGAGTCTTAGGGCGTATCACTGTCAGCCTTTCGGTGGCGGCTGAGCAGTGCAAGGAATTCACTGTCAGCTGGTTCTACCGGCGGATTCATAACCCACGGCGAAAAGGCCTTGTTTCGCGACCGGTTTCACGGTGCGAGAGGTCCAGTTCGGATTGTGAATCATGCAGGCTGACATTTTGTCGTTCCTTTTCTGATTTTCAGTGAAACATGAAACGATACGGTGTGTCACCATATATTTTGCAGATGCGAAAGGATTTCCTAAAAATCCACGCATTTGCCGTTCAGTTCCCAATCACCGTAGCGTGTGGGTTCCGGGCCTTTGCGGCCACCTTTTTCAATGGGCATGGACGGGGGTACAGATGTAGAATTGTCTGCGGGAATCTGCGGTTTTTCCTGCGTTTCAACAGAGGGGTTTTGCTTTTGCTGTTCCATGACCTTAATATGCGCCGAAGACATATGAAAGCAACAGAGATTTATCATGGAAATCATGAAACCCTTTCGTCAGCGTATCGATGCGCTCGACGATCAGATTATCGACCTGCTGGTGACCCGGATCGGGATCATTCGCGAGGTTGGCCAGTTCAAGTTCGACAATAATATTCCGGCCGTGCTGCCCGACCGCGTGATCGAGGTGCGGGAACGCGCTGCCGAGCGTGCCGCCGCCAAGGGGCTGGACCCGGAACTGGTACGCCAGCTCTATACGATTATCATCGGCTATAGCTGCGATCTTGAAGAAGAGATCAAGGCGGGTCTTGCGGCCCAGAAGAAAGCGGCCAACAGCTGATGCAACCTGCCGTCCCCCCCGATCAACGTAGCGAAGCAATGTCTGCCCGCCTTGTCGCCTTGCAATTGCTGAGCGATATTCTGGATAAGGGCCATACGCTGGATCAGGCGCTCGATTCTTCGTCAGCGTTTCGTCATCTCTCCAGTCGGGATCGTGCCTTTGCACGCATGTTGCTGACCACAACCATCCGCCGTCTGGGGCAGGTCGATCACCTGATTATTCAGATGAGTGACCGCGGCGAAGCACCGTCACCGCCAGTGCTGCATCACATACTGCGTCTGGGTGCGGTGCAGATTTTCTTCATGGATGTTCCGATCTATGCCGCTGTCGATACATCAGTGCGGATGATCGAGGAGCGGGGTTTGCCGCGCCTGAAAGGGTTTGTCAATGCAATCCTGCGCCGGATGGAGCGCGAGGGCCATGATCTTGTGAAAGAACAGGATGCGATCATGCTGAACATTCCGGCATGGCTGCGTGAATTGTGGGAACAGGATTACGGCCCGGAAGAGGCTGCGCGTATGGCGCAGGCCGTTTTAAGCGAAGCCCCGCTTGATATCACGATTAAAGACGCAACAATGCTGAAATACTGGGCCGGGCAGCTGGAGGCCGATATTCTACCGACCGGCTCGCTGCGCCGTGATGCGGGTGGCATGGTGTCCGACCTTCCCGGTTATCATGATGGCATGTGGTGGGTACAGGATCTTTCGGCATCATTACCAGCCAAGCTTCTGGGCATGGTCGAGGGTAAAACCGTTCTTGATCTATGTGCTGCCCCCGGTGGAAAAACCGCGCAACTGGCGGCGGCGGGTGCAAACGTTGTCGCGCTGGATCGTTCGACCGGCCGTTTGCGCCGTCTGGATGAAAACATGAAACGTCTGCGGCTGTCATCGCATGTCCAGACGATTGCTGCCGATGCGACGGTGTGGAAACCCACGACGCCTGTCGATCATATCCTGCTGGATGCGCCGTGTTCGGCCACCGGCACGATCCGCCGCCGCCCCGATGTCATGCATCTGAAGCGTCCGCAGGATATCAATGCCCTTGCCGATCTTCAGGCCTTGCTGCTGGAACATGCATCATCGATGCTGAACCCGGGCG
>JAMHVA010000016.1:0-4517 GCA_035904625.1 Alphaproteobacteria bacterium
TGGCTTCAGGCAGATAGCCCATGTTGGCGTACTCTGCGACGCCTGTCGCGCCATGGCGTTTGGAAAGCTTGGCGCCATCGGGGCCGAGGATCAGTGGCAGGTGGGCATATTCAGGAACCTTCCAGCCCATCGCTTCGTACACGATGTTCTGACGGAACGTGTTGTTGAGGTGATCGTCACCACGAATAACATGTGTAACGCCCATATCGTGATCATCGACCACGACAGCCAGCATGTATGTCGGTGTGCCGTCAGAGCGCAGGATGATGAAATCATCGAGCTGTTCGTTGCTGACCACAACTTCGCCCTGGACGCGATCTTTTACCACGCTCTCGCCGCCAATGGGGGCTTTTACACGAATAACAGGTTTCACGCCTTCGGGCGGTGTGGCGGTGCTATCGCGCCAGCGGCGGTCATAAAAAGCTTGAGAGCCTTCGGCTTTGGCTTTTTCGCGCATCGCTTCCAGTTCTTCCGGTGAGCAATAGCAGTAGTAAGCTTTGCCGTTCTTCAGCATCTCCAGCGCCACTTCTGCATGACGGTCGCGGCGTTCGAATTGGGAAAGGATCGGGCCGTCCCATGTCAGGCCCAGCCATGCCAGGCCATCCTTGATGGATTCCACGAATTCGGGAGCGTAGCGTGCGCGGTCAGTATCCTCGATACGGAATTGCATCTGGCCTTTATGGTGTTGGGCAAACAACCAGTTATAGAGAGCCGTACGTGCGGTGCCGATATGCATCAGACCGGTCGGGGACGGTGGAATTCGTGTGATAACGCTCATTTTCAAGCCCTTGTTTTGACCCTTGTATTCGGTGGGGGAGAGTGTAAGGTTTTTCAGAATAAACGCAACAGGGAGCTTGCAGCCGGAATGACCCGGGAAGGGGAAATTCAGGAATTTATCGGACTTCGTGCCAGTCAGGAAACTGGCTGGGGCGACCGTCTAAACGCGGTTATAGCAGCACAGAAGGACCGCTTGTTCCTGTTTGCTCCTGTTTGTCTCGGGGCCGGGGTTGCGCTTTATTTCAGTCTCAAAGCCGAGCCGTCATGGACGGAGATTGCTGTGCCGCTGGTGCTGACACTGATGGCGCTGGCTTATCTTTGGCCGCGCCGTCTCAGCCATATGGGTTTTTACAGTGCCGCTATTCTGATGATGGCCGCATTTTTGTGTGCGTCTGGCCTGATGGCTGCCAAAATCAGGACGGTAGAGGTGGCCACGCCGATGCTGGAAAGATCACTGGGGCCTGCCACCGTCGAAGGGCGCATCGCGAGTATAGAATTTCTGGAAGATGGCAAGGGGCTGCGGCTGGTCCTTCAGGACCTTATGATTGAAGATCTGGCTCCGGAAGAAACCCCGCATAGTATTCGTCTTAAGGTGCGTAAGGGTGATGAGTTGCAGCCCGGTGACCGGATTTCTGTTCTGGCGGAACTGAATCCGCCTTCGGCTCCGGTTGCGCCCGGTGCCTATGATTTCCAGCGTTTTGCCTTTTTTCGTCAGATTGGCGCGTTTGGCTTTTCCTACAAGGATCCTGTTGTTATCAAACGCGCAGAGGATGGTGTTGCGCTGTGGCTGGAACATTTGCGGCAGTATGTCGGCGTCCGCATTCTGGAGGCCATGCCGCCAGACGAAGCAGGGATCGCCAATGCACTGATGACGGGTGAACGCGCAGCGATATCTGAAAAGAATATGGAGGATATGCGAAATTCCGGTATTGTCCATATCATATCGATTTCGGGCCTGCACATCACCATGATTGCCGGGGTGGTATTTTTTGTTGTGCGGTTCCTGATGGCGTTGTTCCCGACATTTGCGCTGTATCATCCGATCAAGAAATATTCTGCCGTCATCGCACTGGTCGTTACGGTCCTTTATATGTGCATGGTGGGTGCGACGGTGCCAACGGTTCGTTCAGTCATTATGACGGGAATTGTATTGCTGGCGATTATGCTGGATCGTATTCCGCTGTCGCTGCGTGTTGTGGCGATTGCGGCATTACTGATTTTAGTCGTCGTACCGGAAGCCGTCGTGGGGCCGAGTTTTCAGATGTCGTTCGCCGCTGTAGCAGGATTGGTCGCGTTCTATGAGGCTACCCGGACATTCTGGGTCAGGATTTACAGAAACTCAGGCTGGTTCCGGCGGGGGCTGGTCTATCTGGCGGGGGTCTGCATTACGACGGTGATTGCGAGTATCGCAACGGCACCCTTCAGCATTTATCATTTTCAGCAATTTGCGAATTATGGATTACTGGCCAACTTGCTGGCGGTGCCGCTCACATCGTTTGTGGTCATGCCCGCGATCTTGCTGGCTTACGTTCTGATGCCGTTCGGCTTGGAGGCACCGGCGTTGTGGCTTGCGGGGAAGGGCCTCAGCGGCATGCTGTGGATTTCGCAGACCGTTGCGCATCTTCCTTATGCGATATGGACACCCGAGGTCTGGCCGGTGAGTGCATTATTGTCGTTTGTGGGGGCGTTGCTCCTTCTATTTCTCTTGCAGGGATGGGCGCGTGCAGTATCCGCTGTTCTCTTGATTATGGGCGTCTTGTTTGTCATGGTAACGCCCCGACCCGATATTCTGGTGAGTGCGTCCGGCAGGCTGATGGCCGTCAATCAGGATTCATCAGACAAAATCTATGTGACGACGAACCGCGCCGAGAAGTTTGTTTCAGAAGCGTGGATGCGACAGTTCGGATATGGAACGGCAAAGCCGGAACGTATGCCTGCGCCAGATATGGATTGTGATGATTTGGGCTGCCGTTTCCTGAAAGACAGGAAAAAGATTGCGCTGTCGTTTCATCCTGCCGGGCATCAGGAGGATTGCGCATGGGCGGATATTCTGATTGCCGAGGATCCTATACGAAACCAGCCTTGTAACTCGGCCATCAAGATTGATCGTTTCGATTTATGGCGCAACGGTTCGCATGCCGTATGGGCCAAAAATATGCGGGCGCAATCTGTTGGGGAAATGCGTGGCGACAGGCCTTGGGTCGTCAGCAATAGCCGCTAATTCGATTAATGATATGTACGCATCAGGCTGACAAGACGGCCCTGGACCTTCACGCGTTCAGGCTCCAGAACGCGTGGCTCATACTGATCGTTTTCCGGCTCAAGGATGATTTTGCTGCCTGAGCGTCGGATACGTTTGAGAGTGGCTTCGTGATCGTCGACCAGTGCCACAACAATCGTACCGTTCTCTGCGGTCTCGCATTTCTGAATGATGACGGTGTCGCCGTCATTGATGCCAGCATTGATCATGGAGTCGCCAGAGATCGTCAGCGCATAATGTTCGCCGCGGCCCAGCATCGAGGGCGGGATTTCGATGGAGGCTGTCTCATCGCGCAGCGCCTCGATTGGCGTACCGGCGGCAATTTTACCGTAGAGCGGAATGATCTCGGCGGTTGACGCTTCATCAGCCATGTTCTGTACAGCGCGGATATTGCGGCTGACCGAGGCTGCGGCTGTCGTATCATTTGCAGCCGGGGCGTAACCCTCGGGTAGTTTGCGAACTTCGAGTGCGCGGGCACGGTGCGGCAGGCGTTCGAGATAACCGCGTTCCACCAGTGCGCTGATCAGGCGGTGAATGCCGGATTTGGATTTCAGGCCGAGCGCCTCTTTCATTTCCTCGAACGAGGGGGCGACGTCACCCTGCTGCATACGCTCGTGTATGAACAACAACAGGTCTTTCTGTTTCCGGGTCAGCATTTAGGGGCATTCTCCTGCTTTATTGTTGGCTGATGTGCCTGATTTGTTCTTATACTAGCCTGATTCTGCCGTGATTTCCACTATTTGTTCACATTTGTTCTTCATTGACTGGAATGCAGCGTGCGTGTTATACATAATCAATTACATAAAAAGGAATAATAATATGAATATTAGCACGAGAGATTACTGGGTTGGTAATGCCTGCATGCTCGCTATTGCTGCGGCTTTTGGTTTGGCGTCCGAAACAAAATTTTCAAAAACTGTCCGCGAATTTAATGTTGAGCAAGTCATTAACCCGTCTGGCACAGCAGCGGAAAACTGGACACGTGCGAAAGCTGTCGTCGAAAGTGGACGTCCGCGTGTGGGGCCACCAACTGGTGGCCCGGGTTAAGTTTAACCCTGAAGTAATTTCTGCGTTGCCCGAGCGACATCTCCTTTGCGCATCAGGCTTTCGCCGACAAGGAAGGCCGGGAACCCGGCATTTTGCAGGCGTTTCAGATCGTCATGGCCGTGAATGCCGCTTTCGGCCACGCGCAATATATCGGCGGGCATGGCGGTGGCAATCTCGAGTGCGGTATTCAGATCAACTTTCAGTGTTTTGAGGTTGCGGCTGTTGACGCCGACCATTTTCGGATTGAGCTTCAGGGCGCGGGCGAGTTCTTCGCGGTCGTGGACCTCAAACAGCACATCAAGTTTCAGTTCAGTTGCCAGTGAGTAGAGATCTTTCACCAGCGCATCATCAAGTGCGGCCATGATGATGAGCATGCAATCGGCACTCATCGCGCGTGTTTCATATACCTGATAGGCATCAACGATGAAGTCTT
>JAMHVA010000017.1:0-5256 GCA_035904625.1 Alphaproteobacteria bacterium
GGTTTCCGCGGGTCTTATGGCTTCTGCCGCAGAGCGTCCGACGACACGAAAGCTGTTCTCGCCTGTCCCGGGCGGGACGGTGACGGTCTAGAAAGCTTCCATTTTTTATAGAATGAAGGCACCGGAAAAAACCCAGCTGTTGGGGCCTTGGGCCTTACGAAAAATCTAATCCTTGGCGTCCTGATCTTTTTCAGGGTCTGCAGGCCGGATCTTTCGTGGCGGGTTGTCTCTGAGATAGGCCGCTGCCGCGTTGTGCAGATTCAGGGTTTCCTGCTCCCATATCTTCCGCTCGGCTTCGCTTGAAGGCGTCTCGAATGGTGCGGAAGCAGTCGTGGAAGGCGAGGAAGTCGACTTCTCTTTCTGTAAGGCATTCAAGTCCATAGCCTTTTTGTTCTTTCCAGAATTTTTCGAGTCGCGGTCCATGTTTTTTCCTTAGATGATCCAGGGCTTCGTCTGTGGGTTTCAGATTCACCTCTGCCGAGGACTGAATCATCTCGATGCCATTTCTTTTGGCAACCCGCGCCCTGATGTTGGAATCAGCCAGCACTGTTGTGGCAATCACGTGCCCGCCATTCGATTCTATAAAGCTTCGCAAGCTGGCTAACGTCCCCCCCATGGTCAGAACGTCATCGACAATCAGGTAATCCTGCCCGGGCTTTACCTTTCCATAGAATTCGGGATCGTTTACGAGCCTGTAGAAGCCGCTTCGCCCGGTTCTATGGGCTTTATTAGACTGGAATATTTCCCGGCAGACTTCGGTGTCGAGGTGATACGCCAGGTTATAGGCAAACCAGATGGGGATGACATTTTTAGGGTCTTCCCGGGTGAGAGAGGGGGCCACGATCAACGGCTTACGCCCTTTTAATTTTTCACATAATGTTATGACGGCATCGGGGCTGGTCAGATCTTCGACGATTTGCTGGGCGGCTATATAATCGCCGTGCGCCTTGGCATCCCAATACAGGGGATGGTGCTTCAGGGTTTTGCAACGTTCCCGTTTGGCCCGGGATGTCCATTCGCGATGAACGACAACCGTGCTGGGGTCGTCCTGCCCCCAGGGTATGCGGGCGTGTTTGCTAAATTCAGGTGTTATGGGTTTTGGTATCGCCATGGCCTCGTTACCCTAATTTGGAAATGATACTACAGGGTCGAAAGGGAAAAATCTATAATTTTCATAATGCATCTTGATTTTTAATCAGTGCCAGCACATGGCCTGCCAGAAACAGGGACCCGGTGATCAGCAGCCGGGCGGCAGGGTCATGACTCGGGACAAGGGTCAGGGCGGTTGCCAGGTCGGGGGCGATCTGGATTTTCAGATCCGGCTGACGTGTCATGACTCGGCCCGCCAGCGTCGCCGGATCATGACTCACTTTTTCGAATCCGGGGATTGGTATTATGGTTAAACTTGAGACCTGCGGTAGCAGCCGCTCCAGAAAGAGGTCCGCATCCTTGTCCTGCTTCATCGCCAGAACCATGTGAAGCGGCAGGGCGTCAGTCCTGTGCCACTGTGTTGCCTGACCCGCCAGCGCCTGACCCGCACTATCGTTATGCCCGCCGTCCAGCCAGACTTGCCATCCGGGCGGTAACCCCTTGTTGATCGGGCTGTTTTCGATCCGCTGCATCCGTCCGGGCCATGTGACGCGTGTCAGACCCGCTTGTCTTGATTCATCATGAATCGGAATTGAATCAATCACATGTGTGCAGGCCAGCGCGGCGCCTGCATTTCCTATCTGATGTACCCCGACCAGTGATGGCACAGGATATGTTTTTTGTAACGATCCGTATCGGAATATGAAATGACTCGGGTCTGACTCGGGTCTGCTGACGCCCCACTCAATACCAGCGCGGTGCAGAGGCGTGTCATTCTGACCCGCTACAGAGTCAAACAGGGGCATTACAGAGTCATGACTCGCTTTTGCATCATGATCCTCGCCCTGATATCCGATGATACAGGGTGCACCGGGCTTCATAATCCCGGCTTTTTCCTTGGCAATCTCGTGCAGGGTATCGCCGAGAAATTCCCGGTGGTCGTACGATATCCGGGTGATGACCGTGGCCAGCGGGTTCTGGATGACATTGGTACAGTCGATCCGTCCGCCCATGCCGGTTTCGATCAGGCACAAATCCGCCGGGATATTGGCGAAGGCCAGAAAGGCCATGGCGGTGACGATTTCAAAGAAGGTGAGCTGCAGGTCCCTGGTTTCGCCCATCACATGGTCAAGGACCATTTCCAGAGTCTGGTCATCGATCTGCTGGCCGCGAATGACGATCCGCTCGTTGAATCGGACCAGATGCGGAGACGTATAGACATGAACCTTATAGCCTTCGGCCTCGTACATGGCCTTCAGGAAGGCGATTGTCGATCCCTTGCCATTGGTGCCCGCCACATGAATCGCCGGGGGTATCCGCAGATGCGGGTCATCCAGCCGGGCCAGCAATATCCGGTAATCCGACCGGTCGGCCAGACTGCTGCGCGGGGCGTGCAGCCGCATGCTGTAAATGGCATGCAGTTTCTGCAAAAGCCGGTCGGGAGAGGAAGCCCCGTTCATGGACGGTTGCCGCTGCCTTAGGCCACGGCCTTCTTCAGGCGGGCTTTCTGGTTGATATTGGCCGGTTTGGCCTTGGGCTTCGATCCTGTGATCTTGGCCTTGATACCGCTGGCGCCGCCTTTACCGCCCAGACGGGCGGCGCGGCTTAAGGGGCTTTCGTCCGATCCGTCCGGATTCTTGCGGCGGGGGTCACGCATCTTGCGCATGGACAGATCGAGGAT
The DNA here is from genome assembly GCA_035904625.1 of Alphaproteobacteria bacterium. GTDB lineage: Bacteria > Pseudomonadota > Alphaproteobacteria > Micavibrionales > Micavibrionaceae > Micavibrio_C. Next base: position 2,771 of record JAMHVA010000017.1, read on the forward strand.
ACGGATCAGGGTCGCGCGCAGTTCCTTGCGCGGCACGACCAGATCGACCATGCCGTGGTCCAGCAAATATTCGGCGGTCTGGAAGTTTTCGGGCAGATCCTCGCGGATGGTTTCCTGAATCACGCGCTTGCCAGCAAAGCCGATCATACAGCCCGGTTCGGCCAGATGAATGTCGCCGACCATCGCGAAAGAGGCGCTCACGCCCCCTGTGGTCGGGTCGGTCAGCAGGACGAGGTAAGGAAGGCCCGCTTCTTTCACCATATCGGCGGCGATGATCGTGCGGGGGAGCTGGACCAGTGAAACCATGCCTTCCTGCATGCGGGCGCCGCCCGATGCGGGGATGGCGATCAGGGCTGATCCGGTTTTCACGGCATGTTCAGCGGCAACCACAAGGCCTTCACCGACGGCGGCCCCCATCGAGCCACCCATAAAATCAAAATCGAAAGCGGCGATCACGACCGGCAGGCCGCCCATCGTGCCCTTGGCGACGACGATGGCGTCATCCCGGCCTGTCTTGGCGCGGGTTTCCTTCAGGCGATCGGCGTATTTTTTGCGATCCTTGAATTTCAGCGGATCGTAGGGGACGCGCGGCACAGCCACTTCTTTCCAGTTGCTGTCATCGAACAGGCTCTGCAGACGCTGCTTGACCGGCACCTTCATGTGGTGGCCGCAGTGATAACAAACATTCATCGCATCGGCGAGGTCGCGGTGGAACAGCATGCCCTCGCAGGACGGGCATTTCTGCCACAGATTGTCGGGGACTTCCTTGGTCGCGGTCATCGAACGGATTTTCGGACGGATGAAGTTGGTCAGCCAGTTCATGGGAATACTCTCATCAAGGGCATATTTTCAAGGGCATATGGGCCCCTATAGCTGTTTGCAGGGACCGGACTTTATCCCGCAAATGCGAGGGGTCTGTCAAGGATGAATGTCGTTATGTGAATTATTTACCGGGGGGCAGGTGTTTCCATGCTTCTTCTGATATTGCTTCCATGAATCTGGTATTCGGCCGCCGTGCAGGCAAAGCAGAAAGCGCTTAAGCCCAGAAGCAAGGGATTGCGCAGGACCAGCCCGGCAAAACCGGCTGTCAGACCGCCCACGAGGTTGGCCGTGGCGAGGAAACGATTATCGCCCGGGATGACCATACCGTAACCGATATCTTCTATCGCTTGTTTGAAGGCGCTCTTCATGACGTGACTCCCTTATTATATATGTGCCGATTATATATGTGCAGGCCTGACATTCTTTTTAGCCGACAACCCGGCCAAGAGTCAAAGGCGCGCCCGCTTCTGTTTATCCGGCTGCAGCGCGGCGGCCAGTTCCCCGACCTGCCGGATCACATCGGCGACGGTCTTTCCCCCCGTGGCTGAAATCTTTCCAATCGTATCGACGATGGATGATCCGACGACGACGGCATCGGCGACCGATCCCATGGCGGCGACATCGTCCGGTGTCCTGATTCCGAAACCGACGGCAATCGGCAGATCGGTCTTTGACCGCAGGTGGGCCAGACGGGGCTGGAGCGCCTGGGCATTGGCAGATGCCGCGCCCGTGATTCCGGTAATCGACACATAGTAGATAAATCCGCCCGCGCCGGGCAGTATTTTCCCTAATCTGTCATCGTCCGTTGTGGGCGTTACGAGGCGTATCATATTCAGGTTTTCGGCGCGCGCATGGTCACCCAGTTCCGCTTCCTCTTCCGGGGGCAGGTCAACGATGATCACGCCATCGACACCTGAATTTACTGCCTCTTTAACGAAACGCTCTGTCCCAAAAATATAGACCGGATTGTAGTATCCCATCAGCACAATCGGGGTCGTTGTGTCATGATCCCGGAATGACTTCACCATGGCCAGTGTCTGCGTCAGTGTCATGCCATGACCCAGTGCCCGCTGACCTGCCAGCTGAATGACCGGCCCGTCGGCCATCGGGTCCGAGAACGGCATGCCGATTTCGATGATGTCGGCTCCTGCGGCGGGAAGCTGTTTCAGGATCGATTCCGATGTCGCACGGTCGGGGTCGCCCGCCATGATAAAGGTCACCAGTGCTGATCTACCTTCGTTACGAATATGGGAAAAACGGGTTTCGATGCGGTTCGCGTTTGTCATGGATCACACCTTGTTAAAATGACGCGTCACCCTATCACAGGTTTTTGCCCAGTGCACTTATATGATTGCACCAAGATCATTGCCAGAGTCGTGTGGCGCTGCTATGGCTGGTTCATAAAGATAAAATCACAGGGACAGCATGAAACAGATCACTCTCCAGAATCATTTTCCGTATAACACGAATGATGTTTTTGACCTGATCATGGATATCAGCACCTATCCGCAGATCTATGCGCTGGTCAAATCCGTGCGGGTGCTCGATGACCAGCCGCGTCACAGGGATATCGAGCTGGAACTCAATCTGTCCGGCCCGTTCATTCTTGGCGGCAAGCACCAGACGGCCCGTGTCACCGGGATCAGGCCGCAGGGCATTCAGGT
>JAMHVA010000018.1:0-1938 GCA_035904625.1 Alphaproteobacteria bacterium
GGCTACCGCCGAGGCCGTGCGACCAGATAACAACCGGCACTTTGCCGAGACCGGCAGCAGACGGATAGTAAATCTTGTAGGGGACGCGGCGCTCGCCACGGGCAGAGTCGATAAAATCGCCCCGCGCCATCAGAACCTTGTGCGGCTCATGGTCGGGGGCAATATCGCTTCGGTACATTTATTTCTTCCGGAACTGATCGAGGGAGACAACTTCGCCAGACTTGCTGCCAGACTTCTTGGCAGTGCCTTTTTTGTCTTCTTCCTCTTCAACGTCGTCGGTCGGATCGTCATCGGGGTCAAACTCAGGACCTTCATCACCCAGCGGCTGGAACTGCAGCGCAAAGTTGACGGACGGATCGGCGAAAATCGTGATCGCGCCCAGCGGAATGGTCAGGCGCTCAAGCACGTTGTTGAATGACAGCGTCACGCCCATTTTCTCGGCATCGACAGACAGGTCATAGAACTGGTACTGCAGAACGATGGTCATCTCGCCCGGGTAACGGTCGCGCAGATATTCGGGGATTTCCACGCCCGGATAATCGGTCATGAACGTGATGTAGAAGTTATGATTGCCCGGAAGCTTGTTTTTGTTCTCTATGACTTCCCTGATGGCTTGACGCACGACGCCACGGAGGGCCTGCTCAACCATTCTGTCATAACGGAGGATATCGTCGTCTTCGGTCATGTCTCTATTACTGGCAGAAGAAGCTTCCGCGAATCAAGGAGGTTTATACGCCCCCCTTAAGTCGCATATCGGACTCCGGAAAACTACCCCTGATTCAATGATTTACCCATAATCCTGTGGAAAACCCGCAAATTCAATTCATTAATCGATACGGCGGCGGCCAACCCCGTCGCCGGGGGCCGCACGCTGGCTTTCCGGCAAGGCGCCGCTGATACCCAAATCCTTCAGCAAAGCCTCAAAGGCACTTTTCGCCGCCATAGCTTTGCCGACAGTATCGTGGTCACCCTGCTGCACGGCAACACCCATCGTCCGGTCAAGGAAGGGGCGCGGATCATGCAGATAATACGGCCATGCAATCCCTTCTTTCATCAGCGTATAGGCACGGTCGCCATAACCGGCACGCTCCAGTTCGGTAATCAGTGCTTGCCGCGCCGGTAAATATTGTGGAGCCAGCACTAATGATTGTTCAAAGAAGGTCTGCGCCGCCGCATGATCACCCCGTGCCAACGCCACGATACCGCGATGATACGGAATACTGGCCAGACGCGGGTTCACATGGAATGCCTTCTGCAGCAAGGAATCTGCCTGTTCCGCCAGTGCCTGTTTCTCATCAGCCGGTTTTGGATTCAGATGATCCTGCAACAAAGCCAGCGGCACGGACGCGGCCTGAATATAGGCCCGCGCATTCTGGCCAAACCCAGCCTCATTTGCCCTATTCACATCGGCACCGAAACGCGTCATATCACCAGCAATCAATGCAGCTTCCGCATGATTGACCAGATATTCACTGCGGATCAGCCCCTGCACAGGCAACAAGAGCGCCGCCAGAACCAGCGCAATCACGATCCCGCGTTCACGCGGGCCGGACGGCAGCGTGACCACGCGCATATCGGCATCCTTCGTCTGCGCATACCAAAGGCCCAGAACCAGACCCGCACTGATCAGCAACGCCGCCACATAGAAATGAAACGTCAGGTGGGCATGTAAAACTAGCGTCAGCAAGGCGCAAAAGCTGCCCGCCGATAACAGGCGTGTTGCATCATGAATCTCGACCTGCCGCAGATAACGGCGCATCCGCATCATCGCCAGTATAAGGAACGCGTAGAACAGAACAGGCGCAAGAACGCCAGTCTCCGCCCATAATTGCAGCGGATCGTTATGCGCCATCAGCCCGGCTGATCCCTGCTCGGTCGGCAGGCGATATTCAGGATAGAACAGGAAATACGTGCCATATCCCGTGCCCAGCCATGGGT
>JAMHVA010000019.1:0-2250 GCA_035904625.1 Alphaproteobacteria bacterium
CGACAGAGCCATTATTGGGAACGATCACATGTGGCACCTGACAGGTACGCGCCAGTTCGGCATGAGCCTCCAGCATGATCCTCTCGCCATGAACGGGAACCGCCAGCCGCGGACGTAGCCAGCCGATCATATCGGCAATTTCATCACGGCACGGGTGGCCGGAAACATGAATGGTATGCGCCGTATCATGAGGCGTAATTACATGAACCCCGGCAGCGCTCAGGTTATTCCTGACCGTATTGATTTCCTTTTCGTTTCCGGGAATCGCGCGGGATGAAAAAATAACCGTATCGCCGCGGCCAAACGAAATATCGGGATGGTCGCCGCGCGCAATACGGGCGAGCGCCGCACGCGCCTCTCCTTGCGATCCGGTGACGATCATCACCTGCTTCTCTTCCGGCAGATATCCGATGTCCTCATCGCTGATAAAATCAGGAATCTCACGCAAGTATCCGCAATCGACAGCGGACGCCACCATGGAATGAAGCGAACGCCCAACCAGCGCAACGCGGCGGTCGCACGCCTTGGCCGCTCGCACAATGCTTTGAACGCGGGCGATATTCGATGCAAACACTGTCACGCCGATGCGGCCCTTGCATTCTGCAAAGACCTTGACCAGTCCGGCCTCGACTTCCATTTCCGAACCTGTGCGCCCCGGCACTTCGGCATTGGTCGAGTCACCGATATAGGCCAGAACACCCTGCTTACCCAGTTGCTTCAGGGCAGCTTCATCTGTTCGAGCCCCCAGCACCGGGGTCGGATCAAGGTTCCAGTCACCACTATGCAGAACACGTCCCACTTTGGTTCCGACAACCAGCGCAAATGAATCCGGAATGGAATGCGACACCTGAATGAACTCAAGCGTGAACGGGCCAACATTGATGCTATCGCCCGGCTTCACGGTATTAATGATCGCTTCACGGCTGGCGGGCACTTCGTCAAGCTTACGTTTGAGAACCGATGCCGTAAATTCCGTGCAATATATCGGGCATTTCAAACGCGGCCATAAATGCGCGACGGCGCCGATATGATCTTCGTGAGCGTGTGTGATCACCAGAGCCTTTAAGTTCTGCTTTTCTGATTCAATGAAAGATGGATCAGGTAAAACAATATCAATGCCGGGAAATTTCTCATCGGCGAAGCCCATGCCACAATCCACGGCCAGCCACTGCCCGTCATGAGCGTAAAGATTGAAATTAACCCCGAATTGTTCGCTGCCGCCGAGCGGAACGAAATAGACCTGTTTGGGATCGAGATGAAGATCGGCTATTGCCATAATAATAAAATCTAATGTAAGCGGTTGAGGGGAGCTTCAGGCTCTTCAAAATAGATTTCCCCGGCCCGTATGACAATTTGTTTATTGTCAGAAAGTTCTAAAATCAGCCCGCCAGCATCATCAAGATCGCGGAAAATGCCTTTTTCTTCTCGCTGGGGCAGTCGCGCCGTCATTTTTTGGTTCAGGCCATGAGCCTGCGCCAGCCATGCCTTGCGGATCGGGCCAAAGCCTTCCGCCTTCCACGCTGTGTAATAAGTATCAAGGTAATGCAGAACGCGGTCACGGAATGGATGCACCGCAAGCCTGTTTTCACCGGATACAGCTTTCAGGCCGATGCGTTCATCCGGCGCGGATAGAATATTCACACCCATGCCGATAACCAGATGCCCGACAAGCCCCTTCGGTGAAAGCTCACTTTCCAGCAGGATACCCGCGCATTTTTTGCCATCGATCAGGATATCGTTCGGCCATTTAAGAGTTTTTGTATGTCCTTCGACCATGAATTCATCCATGGCAGCAGACACGGCCAGCGCGGCGATAAATGAAATCTGACCGGCCAGATCCGCCGTGCACAGCGGGCGCAACAGAACCGACATGTAGAGATTGCCCATCGGCGAGGTCCATTCGTTGCCCCGCCGTCCCCGTCCCTGCGTCTGGGTCAAAGCCTGTATAACAAGCCCTTCGTCAGCACCGTCAAGGGCACGGTCTTTCACCTCATCCTGCGTCGAGGATGAGACGGCAAAGGTTTCGACTGTCCAGTTGATCGTCATCCCGCGAACAGGGCGCTGGCTGTGTTCTGCGCTGTGTCGACAAAAACATTCGGCTTGAAGATAAAGAACAGCACGAATACAACGCTGACAAGAATGACAGCACGCTTGGCAAACGCGGCCTGACGGTCCAGCGGCTCAACCGCGTCATCAAAGAACATGACCTTAATGATCCGCAGGTAATAATAGGCAGCGACCACCGATGAA
>JAMHVA010000020.1:0-11149 GCA_035904625.1 Alphaproteobacteria bacterium
ACGGCCTACGTGCCGCCGCCGCAAGCGCTCTCGGCGTCTGAACCATCAGCCGGCGAGGAAGAGTTCGCCGAAGACACAGAACCAGCGCCTGTCGTTCCGGCACAACAGCAAAAGGCGCCAGCCGCACATCAGCCCGCGCCAGTACCGGCACCCACCACACCAGCGCCTGCACCGACACCGGCAGCGGCCCCCGTATCCGCCGCCCTTCAGGCCGGCGCGTTACAAGCCTCCGGACTGCGTCTGGGCGAGCATCCGAGCAAGACCCGCATTGTCATCGACATGAGCGGGACACCGGCCTACAAACACGATCTGGATAACGCTGAGAAAATTTTCATGATCGAGTTGCCGAACACGGCATGGGCAGGCCCTGCGACCCAATCATTTTCGTCGCCGCTGATTCAGTCATACACGGCACAACCCATGGATAATAACGGCGGCACCCGCATTGTTCTGGTCCTGAAAAAATCTGCCTCGGTTTCGTATCAGGACACGCTGAAACCTGCCAGTGACAGTCCCTATCACCGCCTTGTCATCGACCTGACAGCCCCGTAAAAGAGAATAAAAAACGGAAGAATTCCGGCTGGGTAGCCGTATTGCGGACCCGCATTCGGTGAATGTGCGCCCGCGCCCCTATTTCAGCTTTTCTTTCGTCACCGGAAAATCTTTCCAGTACGTCCCGGTCCCCTGACGCAGCACATGATCGGTCGGCTCCAGCACAAACGGATTCAAACCCGGCTGGTTGCGAAATTCGGAATAGAGCGGAACAAAGGGGCGCTCCATCGCCTGCCGGAACAGATCTTCAAAACTATCGATCACGAAATATGTCGCCTGAAAATCATCAATGTAATAGCCCGTGCGCATCGCCCGCTCGAGGTCGAAGGAAACAAAATTGGCCGAGGGATCCTGCACCACATATTTGGCCTCGCCATAGGATGAACAAATACCGGCCCCGTATATCTGAATCCCTTCTGGCTTCCTGATCAGGCCGAACTCGATCGTCCACCAGTTCAGGCGTGCCAGAAACTTCACACCCTTGTTGGCAATCGCATCACGGCCAGCCAAGCCGTAGGCATGCATATAATCAGCATAGGCCGGATTGGTCAGCAGCGGTATATGGCCGAACACATCGTGAAAGATGTCCGGCTCTTCCAGATAATCCATCTGTTCGGGCGTGCGGATAAAATTTCCGGCAGGAAATTTCTTCTGCGACAGCATCTCAAAGAACGGGCTGGAGGGGATCAGGCCCGGCACCGCCACCACTTCCCACCCCGTCGCCGCCCGCAAATTGCGGTTCATGACTTCGAAATCGGGAATACCCTCGGCCCTGATACCCAGAGCACGCAGCCCGTCCAGATACTCGGTGCAGACATGCCCTTCCAGCGTCGCCATCTGGCGGTTGAACAACTGCCCCCATGTCTGGTGTTCGACACGCGTATAACCGCCCCAGTTCTGGTCGATAATGCAATCATCGACCGACTTGGCGTTCTGCACCATATGTCCGTCAGCCATGTATACGCTCCAAATCTGCCGGGGCATCCGGCTGCATTTCGGGGGCCGCGCGCTGGAATGCGGGAAGCGCACGGCAATTGGCCTCGATCCGGCAGCACAGCGGCAGATCATCGACCATCAGGCCATACCGCCGCAAATTATACATCTGCGGCACAATGCACAGATCCGCCATGCTGACCTGTTCGCCCAGCGCATAATCACCGACATGACCGGCCTGCTGCAACGTCGCCTCGACGGCAATCATTCCCTTGCGGGCCCAATGGCCATACCATTGCGTTTTGACGCGGTCATCCGCCCCCAGATCCGTCGCCAGATATTTGAGTATTCTTAAGTTCGTAACCGGATGAATATCCGTGGCGATGATATCGGAAATCTGGCGGATATAGGCTTTCTCCAGCGGCGTACCGCGCACCAGCAACGGCACCGGCGCGATATCGTCCAGATATTCCATGATCGAAAGCGACTGCGTCAGCGTTACGCCGTCATGCACCAGCGCGGGAACAGCTTCCATCGGGTTGATCTCTCTGTACGCAGGCGCGTTTTGTTCCGCCTTCACAAGATTGACGGGAATAACCTCGTACGAAAGCCCTTTCAGGTTCAGGGCGATCCGGATACGGTATGATGTCGATGAACGGAAATAACTGAACAGCTGCATCATGGGCGTGCTACCACTTGCTCGATCTTTCCGAAAATGCTCTGCCCGTTCTGATCACACATCTCGATGCGGATCGTGTCGCCATACGACATAAACGGCGTCTTCATTTCACCCTGCTCGATTTTTTCGATCATGCGAATTTCCGCAAGGCAGCTGATCCCTGCGTTGCGATCACGGTTGGAAATCGTGCCGGAACCGATAATCGCCCCGGCTTTCAGGGGCCGCGTCTTCGCTGCATGAGCAATCAACTGCCCAAAATCAAATTGCATATCGACACCCGTGTCGGGATGCCCCACTTTTCGACCATTCAGGTGCGCGATCATCGGCAGGTGCAGCTTGTTATCCTTCCACGCATCACCGAGCGTTTCCGGCGTGACTGCCACGGGTGAAAAGGCACTGGGCGGCTTGCTCTGGAAGAAACCGAACCCCTTGGCCAGTTCCGCGGGGATCAGGTTGCGGAGCGACACATCATTCATCAGCATGACAAGCTTGATATGATGCCCGGCCTGATCGGGGCGGATACCCATCGGCACGTCATCGACGATCACCGCCACTTCCGCTTCAAAATCAACTCCGTATTCTTCACTGCTCACCGAGATCGGGTCACGGGGACCCAGGATCGTATCCGACACCGCCTGATACATCAGCGGATCATGCAGGAATTCCGGCGGCATCTCGGCCCCGCGCGCCTTACGCACCAATTCGACATGATTGAGATAGGCGCTGCCATCGGCTATCTGATACGCCCGGGGTAAAGGCGAGGCACACAAAACCTGATCAAACACCTGCGCACCGTGCGCGCGGCCTTCATTCAACTGATCGGCAATATGTTGCAAAACATGAGATGATTCATGCCAGTCATCCAGCGCGCGCTGCATCGTCGCATACGGCGCAGGTGCCGGAACACAAGCAGACAGATCATTGCTGACCACCATCAACCGCCCGTCACGCCCCGCTTTGTACGATGCCAGTTTCATGATTTATGCGCTGGCTTTCTCATCCTTCAGGACACCACGGCGAATCTGGTCCAGTTCAATCGACTCGAACAGAGCCTTGAAGTTCCCCTCACCAAAACCTTCATTGCCTTTGCGCTGAATGATCTCGAAGAAGATCGGGCCGATAGCATCCTTGGTAAAAATTTGCAGCAGCAGACCCTGCCCCTCGGTCGGCGCGCCATCCATCAGGATCTGCAGCTCTTTCAACCGCGCAACATTCTCGCCATGGCCGGGCACGCGTTTATTCAGCAATTCGTAATAGGTATCCGGCGTTTTCTGGAACGGCACGCCACCCGCCTGCATCATCTCGACGGTTTTGTAGATATCGTTGGTGCCCAGCGCAATATGCTGAATACCTTCGCCGTTATAACGCTTCAGGAATTCGGCAATTTGCGATTTGTCATCTGATGATTCATTGAGCGGAATACGGATCTTACCGCACGGGCTGGTCATTGCCTTGGATTTCAGCCCTGTCAGTTTGCCTTCGATATCGAAGTAACGGATTTCCCGGAAATTGAAAATATCTTCATAGAACTTCGCCCACACAGCCATATTGCCACGATACACATTATGCGTCAGGTGATCGATATAGGTGAACCCGACGCCCTTGGGGTTCTGATCGACACCGGGCAGCGGTTCGAAATCGCCGACATAGCCATCCGGGTTGTCGATGAAGTAAATCACGCAACCACCAATCCCCTTGATCGCCGGGATATCGTCATTCATTGAACCGTTATGACCGGCAGCATCTTCCGCCCCGCGCTTCAGCGCATCCTTGTGCGCGGTCTTCGCATCCTTCATCCGGAAGGCCATGGCGCTGGCACCTGCCGTATGGATTTTCTGAAATTCGCCGGACTGCCCGGCCGTTTCGCGGTTCAGCAGGAAATTAACGCCGCCCTGCCGATACAGAATGACATCGCGCTTCTTGTGCTTCGCCACCGGCGTGAAGCCGAAATCGCGGAACAGCTTGTCGAGAAGTTCGGGCTGTCCTGTATATTCCACGAACTCGAAACCGTTTGTCCCCAGCGGATTTTCAAAAAGATCAGCCATGTTTTTCTCCCTGATATGAATTATGTCGTAGAGGGTAGGAAATCAGGGATGAAAGATCAATCTCTCTGGATTGTTCATCGCAACATGCCATAATGCCAGACATGACATCGGAGGATATTATGCTTAAAGGAAAAACTGCCCTCATCACCGGCTCCACCAGCGGCATCGGACTGGGAATCGCCAAGGCGCTGGCCAGGACGGGCGCCAACGTCGTGATCAATGGCCTCGGTAACGCCGACGAGATCGAAAAGACACGCAAGAGTATCGAAACGGATTATAGCGTCAAAGCAATCTACGATCCCGCTGATATGACCAAGCCCGACCAGATCCGCAAGATGTGCGAAAATGCCGTCGCGCACTCCGGTGCGGTCGATATTCTGGTGAATAATGCCGGTATCCAGTTCGTCAGTCCCATCGATGAATTTCCGGAAGAGAAATGGGACGCGATTATCGCCATTAACATGAATTCAGCATTCCATACGACCAAGGCCTGCCTTCCCGGCATGAAGAAAAAAGGCTGGGGCCGCGTGATCAACATCGCGTCCGCACATGGCCTTGTCGCATCACCGTTTAAAAGCGCGTACATCACCGCCAAACACGGCGTGATCGGCATGACGAAAACTATCGCGCTGGAAGTCGCGACAAATGGCATTACCTGCAACGCGATCTGCCCCGGCTATGTCAATACGCCGCTGGTACAGAACCAGATCAAGGATCAGGCGAAAGTTCACAACCTGTCGGAATCCGAAGTCGTCGAGAAAGTGATGCTGGCGCCACAAGCGATCAAGAAATTTGTCGAAGTGGAACAGCTGGGCGAACTGACTTTGTTCCTGTGCAGCGATGCCGCATCGAACATCACAGGCATCTCGCTACCTGTCGATGGTGGCTGGACCGCGCGATAGGACAGAGCATAAAAAAGCCCTCCGTCGGAGGGCTTTTAATTTCTAGTTCAGGCCGTGCGATTCAAACGCTTCGTGTTGTTGAACCCGGTCCTGACGCGGATGCTGGCACTCCGCTGTCGCGGCTTGTTGTGCCGGAGACACCAGATGTGCCTCGCCGCCATCACAAAATACTGTACGCAGATTGGCTTGGCTTCCGACAGGAGCGTCGCTGTCTTCTTCTTTCAGAAAAGGTAATTTACCGTTCATCTTTATTCCCTCCGTTGCGGGCTTGTTTATTCGTTAGTAACATGAATAACATCAACTGACGTTTTCGTACAAGAAAACTAGAAATATCATTCAATAACAATAAGATAGAAAACAATCATGCCCCTTTCGAACTTTGAGCACGATCACGAAGCCAAGGAAAACAAGAAATTTGGCCGTGCCATGCGCAACGCGATGATCTATGTCGGGATCGGGATCGGACTTCTGCTCATCCGGCCCTTCTTTGCCGGAACCATCGAGAGCGAGGATTTCGACGCCCGCAAGGCAGAGCTGTTCATGACCATGGGCATGGCCTTGCTGGGCTGTGGCGGCATCGTGGTTTTAAGCGGGATTTTCCTGCGCAAACAGGTGCTGAAGATCAACCTGCTGATGCAGTACATTGTGCTGCCAGCCCTTATATTAAAAGCCTTTCTGGCATGGCAGGCTTAACGACTTCCGATAACAAGCCCGGATGATCATTCGCAACCTTGCCGACATCACGCCCCACAGGGCGGAATGTCATGTCGCGCCCCGATGCCTGCCGGATCAGATCGAAAGCACCACGTTCATCCGCAGCAAACCAGTCTTGCGCCTGCCCGGGCGTCAGCATCACCGGCATGCGGTGATGAATATCGGCAATTGCCACATCGGCATCCTTGGTCAGGACCGTGAACGTCAGCAGATCGTCTTTCTTTGCCCATAATCCAGCAAACGCAACCACATCGTCGGTTTTATGACTTATATAATAAGCCTGCTTGGCATCACCCTCGCCCTTCCATTCATAGAAACCATTGGCAGGAATCAGACAGCGGCGACCCCTCGCCCAGCTGTCACGAAAGGCCGGTTTTTCGGAAACTGTCTCGCTGCGGGCGTTAATCATCTTCGCGCACAAGCCCTTGTCATCGCCATCCACCCACGGTGGCAGTAACCCCCACCGTGCCAGCCCGATCCGTCCCTTTACGACAATCGGCAAGTCCTGTAGCGGTGCGGCATTATAACGGGCCGGAAAGTTAGGCCCCCCGTTTATAGAGATTTCCGATCCGAACAGTTCGATAAGTCGATGCGGTGCAGCAAAAATTGCATAGCGTCCACACATGGTTCACACTTGTTTCCGTGGCTTGTTTAGGGTGTATTCATGCCTAACAACAGCCCCTTCCTTTGGGAAGAGACCGTGTAATGTTGTCCACTTACTTGATGTCAAGGTTATCATGCCAAAATCAGCCGCCGCTGCCAGAAAAACCGCCCCGTCCGTTGCATCGATTGCGAAAGACTTCTTCAGTCTGGTCCCAACCGAAGACCGCAACAAAATCCCCGAGGCGGAAAGAAAAATAATTGCCAAACTGCATGAGGACATGTCGGCAGCGCGCAAATCCGGCAAGGCCATGGTTAAGGTCGCTGTGATGGGAGCAGGACAAAAAGCACGCACCGTCATCGATATCGTCAACGACGACATGCCTTTCCTTGTCGACTCGATGGCAGCAGAAATCGTTCGCCATGGCCGCGTCATCACCATTCTGATCCACCCGATCCTGCAAGGCCAGCGCGGCGCGCAATCGCATATGCATATCGAACTGGATTCCGTTCTGACCCACGCGATGATGAATGAACTGCAATCCGATCTGGAACGCGTCACACGCGACGTGCGCCACGCAACATCCGACTGGATGGAAATCCGTGACCAATTGAAGACTTGCCAGCCCGCCCTGCGTCTGGCACCTCAAACATGGCCGGAAAACGATCCAGAAGAATTCACCGCCTTCCTCGATTACCTCTATAACGACAATTTCACCCTGCTCGGTTGCCGCAGCTATAAATTCGCCAACGGCAAGACAACGATCGTCAAGGGATCGGGGCGGGGCCTGTTGCATGACGATATCGACCCGCCCTATCTGGCGCAGGGCGGCAATGACGGGCTGCCCGTCGATCTGCTGCTGGCCAATAACGAACTGCCGCCACTACTGGTCACCAAACTGGGCAAGCGTTCGACCGTGCACCGCGCCGTGCCGCTGGATGCCGTGACCGTGCGCCAGTTCGACAAAAACGGTAATGTCACCGGTGCCACTCTATTCCTTGGCCTGTTCACATCCGTGACCTATTCCCGCAGCATCGACGATATCCCCTACCTGCGCCGCAAGGCCGGGCTGGTGATGGAAGAATCCGGCTTCAAACCCGGTTCTCACGATTACAAGGCGCTGCGCCATATTCTTGAAAAATATCCGCGTGACGAACTGTTCCAGATCAAACTGCCGCGCCTGCTGAAAACGGCAAAAAGCATTCTGCTGCTGCAGGAACGCCAGCGCATCGCGCTCTATACCCGCAAGGATATCTTCAACCGCTTTATCTCCTGCCTCGTCTATGTGCCGCGTGACCGCTACGACACGCGCCTGCGCATGAATTTCCAGCGCATTCTGGAAGAAGAATTCAAAGGCACATGCGGCAGTTTTTATACGACGCTTGATGATTCACCGCTCGCGCGCGTGATGTTCACGATCAATATCGGCCCCCAAAGCCTGACCGATTACAAGACCGCCACGATTGAAGAGCGCCTGCAGGAGGCTGGCCGTTTGTGGAGCGAGAAACTCAGCACCGCCCTGCAAGCCAAGATGAATGATGATCAGGCGATCAGTACCATCGTGCAGCGTTTCGGCCATGCCTTCCCGGTCGGATATCAGGAAACCTATCTGGCCAAGCAAACCGTGCACGATATTACAAAGATCGAAGGTGCCCTGACCGGCCCGCGCATGACGCTCGATCTGTACAAGGATTACACCTGCGAACCGCAGCAAGTACGCCTGAAGATTTACAACAAGGGTAATCCGGTTATCTTGTCCGATGTTCTGCCGCTGCTCGAGAATATGGGCCTGCGTACCTATTCCGAGATGCCGTTCACGGTGAAACCCGCGAACGAAGATTCCTCCGTCTGGATTCATGATTTCCATCTGGAAATGAAAAGCGGCCATGCGCCCGCCTTCGACAAGAAATCTGTCGAAACCAAAGCCAAGTTCGAGGATGCCTTCACCCGCATCTGGTATGGCGAGATGGAGAATGACAGCCTGAACCAGCTGGTCCTGACCGCTGGCCTCGACTGGCGCGATATCACCGTGATGCGTGCCTATGTCCGTTACCTGCGCCAGACCGCCAATCCGTTCGGCAAACTGTATATGGAGACGGCGCTCACCAAGCACCCCTTCATCAGCCGCCTGATCGTCGATCTGTTCAAGGCCTATTTCGATCCCAAGGTAAAAGACCGCGATACAAAAACCAAATCGCTGGTTGCTGCGATCGAGGAAGCACTGCAACGTGTCGATTCACTGGATGAAGACCGTATCTTGAGAAGCATGCTAGGTCTGGTCAACGCCACGCTGCGCACCAATTTCTGGCGCATGGGCGATGATGGCCTGCCGAAATCATGGCTGTCGTTCAAACTGAACAGCAGCCAGATTACCGACCTGCCGGAACCCAAACCGTTCCGTGAGATATTCGTCTACAGCCCGCGCGTCGAGGGTATCCACCTGCGCAGCGACTGGATTTCACGCGGCGGCATTCGCTGGTCCGACCGCCACGAGGATTTCCGTACCGAAATTTTGGGCCTGATGAAAACGCAACAGGTCAAAAATTCGGTCATCGTGCCGATGGGTGCCAAAGGCGGCTTCGTCGTCAAGCATCCGCCAAAGGAAGGCGGACGCGCTGCGTACCTGCAGGAAGGCATCGAATGCTACAAGATTTTCATTCGCGGCCTGCTCGATATCACCGATAACAGCAAGGGCGGCAAAGTCATCCCGCCGAAAGATGTTATTCGCCGCGATCAGGATGATCCGTATCTGGTCGTCGCCGCCGATAAGGGCACCGCGACGTTCTCTGATACCGCCAATGCCCTGTCCATCGAATACGGCCACTGGCTGGGCGATGCGTTCGCTTCGGGCGGCTCCGCCGGTTACGACCACAAGAAGATGGGCATCACCGCGCGCGGCGGCTGGGAATCCGTCAAGCGCCACTTCCGCGAAATGGGCAAGGACATCCAGAAAGAACCGTTTACCGTGATCGGTGTCGGCGACATGGGCGGCGACGTGTTCGGTAACGGCATGCTGCTGTCCCCGCATATCCAGCTGATCGGCGCGTTCAATCACGCGCATATCTTCATCGACCCGACGCCGGATGCCGCTTCCAG
This sequence comes from Alphaproteobacteria bacterium, assembly GCA_035904625.1. Taxonomy (GTDB): domain Bacteria; phylum Pseudomonadota; class Alphaproteobacteria; order Micavibrionales; family Micavibrionaceae; genus Micavibrio_C. Next base: position 9,523 of record JAMHVA010000020.1, read on the forward strand.
CTTCAAGGAGCGCGAGCGCCTGTTCAAGGACGTCAAAGGCTGGGACGGTTACGACGAGAAGAAACTCTCCAAGGGCGGACGCATCTTCAACCGCACGGAAAAATCTCTGACCCTGACGCCGGAGATCCGTAAACTTTACGGCATCGACAAAGACAAGGTATCGCCGCCGGAACTAATTCAGGCGATGTTGAAAAAAGAAGTCGAACTGCTGTGGTTTGGCGGCATCGGCACTTACATAAAAGCATCGAGGGAAACCCATGCGGATGTTGGCGACAAGAGCAACGATGCCCTGCGCGTCAATGCCTCTGACATCCGTGCCGCCGTCATCGGCGAAGGCGCCAATCTGGCCCTGACACAGCTTTCCCGTGTCGAACTGGGCTTGAACGGCGTACGCCTGAATGCCGATTTCATCGACAACTCGGGCGGCGTCGATTCGTCCGACCATGAGGTGAACATCAAAATCCTGATGACCGATATCATGAGCGGCAAGAGCGGCATGGATACGCCCAAGCGTAACAAGCTGCTGGCCAGCATGACCGAGGAAGTCGCAAGCCTCGTTCTGCGCCACAATTATCAGCAGACGCAGGGCTTAAGCCTGATGGAGCTGCAGGCGCCCGCGCAAGCCACCGCGCATATGGGCCTGATGCATGATCTGGAACGCACGGCCAATCTCGACCGCAAGCTGGAAGGCCTGCCGACGGATGAAGATCTGGCAGCCCGTCAGCAGAAAGGCATGGGCCTGACCCGCCCGGAACTGAGCCTGCTGCAGGCCTATGCCAAGATCCAGTTTACCCGCGATCTGCTGGCGACCGACATTCCCGACCACGAAGACATGCAGGAATGGCTGGTGAATTACTTCCCGCAACCCTTGCGTAAACCATACCGCAAGGAAATCCTGCGCCACCGTCTGCGTCGTGAGATCGTTGCCACCAACGTATCGTTCCAGATGATCAACCGCATGGGCCCGACCTTCGTCGACAGCATGATCGACCGCACCGGGGCATCGAGCGCCGATGTCGCCCGCGCCTGGATCATCGTCGTCAACGCGTTCGGCCTGAACGATCTGTGGCAGGACATTGAATCACTGGACGGCAAAGTGCGCGGCACCGTGCAACTGGCAGCACTTCGCGAAATCAGCCGCACGGCAGAACGTGAAACATTGTGGTTCCTGACCCGTCTGGGCCGCAAGCCGGATATCAAGCGCGACAGCGCGTTTGCCGTCGGCATCGCTGAATATACTGACCGGATTGAAAGCGTCATGACCCCGGCACGTCGCCTGATGATCGATGCCCGCACGGCGGAACTGATCAATGACGGTCTGCCGAAAGACATGGCGCGCATGATCGCCACGATTCCGATGCTGGGTGCGGCGTGCGATGTGATCCGTATTGGCGCCGATTCAAAAACCGATATCGTGCCGACAGCGCTGACGTACTTTGAGGTCGGCGAGCATTTCCGCATCAGCTCCATGCGGGCCATGGCGCGAACAATGAAATCCGACGACCGCTGGGCTGCCGAAGTCATCGGCAGCATCGTTGATCGCCTCTACGATGTGCAGGCCGCCATCACGATCCGTGTTCTGAAAGACACCAAAGGCAAGACAGGGAAAGAAAACCCGCTTGCCAAG
>JAMHVA010000021.1:0-3227 GCA_035904625.1 Alphaproteobacteria bacterium
CACGGCCTCCAGCTGTTCGACAAGATCCTGAAGATCTGTTTCGATCAGTGCCAGTCGCTGCATGGAGGGCGCCAGGATCTTCAGGTCCCTGTGCATGGCTGTGACCGCGCCTTCGAGACGATCAATGCGCGCATTCGTGTCACCGACATTCCCCGCAAAGTACGTATCAAGGTTCAGTCCCAGCGATCCCAAAGATCCGCCCTGTCGTATCTCGATGGGTTTGACGTCACCGAAGGGGCCTTTGGGTTTGTTTTCTTCACCACGCAGGGAGGGTGGTGCATCGACAGAGAATCGCCCGTCTGCAGCGGCGGATGTCGCCAGATTGCGCGGATCTGCAAGGGGATTCGAGGATGTTGCGGGGGATGGATTCTGGCCGCAAGCGCTCAGCCCCAGCATGAGCATGCTGGAGAAAACACAGACCAGAAACTGTCTCTTCATATCCCGTGGCGGGCGTGACGCCCGCAGGGTGCCGATTGGCATGGAGAAGGTCCCGCGCAAAAGAGTTATGGCGTTTCGAATTTTCTATCCGAATCACCTACTTACAAGGATAAGTGGAACCCGATTCAGCGTCAACGGCCCTGATTCCATAACTCTGATAAATCTATGGGAAAACTAGCCCTTAATTGGGAACGACATTGATGGTGATGACGCCGAGATAGTTGGCATCCACATAAGTGTTTCCGCTGCCATCGCTTCGCAGGGTTGCGCCGACGAAAAATGTGGCATTCCCCGCGCCGTCAGTGACAACGCTGGCCGGTACGGTAAAGGGATTCACCAGGGTAAACGTGGCCGCCGCTCCGCCGCCGCTGGGGCCGACCTCGACCCCGGCAACATCAATCGACACATCCATCAGGTGATTCGGAACCTGTCCCGTCAGGGTCAGGCGCGCGAGTTGCGGGACGTCGGCGTAAAAAACATAGGCAGGATCGGCCAGATAATCGCCATCGGACAAAAGCTGGATATCGCGCGGAGCACTGTTATTGCGCATGGCGATATGACCGAATGTTATATGGTCGTTGACAACCAGCGTCTGCGCCTGTGCTGTGACAGGCGAGAATGCCAGAAGTGTGGCGATTATCAGGTGTTTAATGCTGCAGCGTTGTTTCCGCATAGGCATCCATTGTTTGTTCGTTTATATAGACGATTTGAAGCGATCCCGATCCTTGCAGCGGGGCTTCCAGAGGTATCGTCGCAAAGCGCTTACTGATTTCGGGAAATACGTTCATATTGGTGACATGGCCAATTTCAACCGTGCTGCCGCCCGCCGGGGTCCAGTATGCGCGCATGACGCCCACCGTACTTATATTTCCCTCGCGGTTGATGGTGACTTTGACTTCGGGTTTGCCCTCGTTATTGGCGGCAACGTAACTGGCATCGCTGAGCGTTGTTGTGACGCTGACATTTCCGTGTCTGACGATAACGGGAATTGCTGTTGAAATATTCATGTTCATTCCGACGACTTTTTCTCCCTCGTCGACAGGCGTGGGTGGACCATACTCCGACATGCGTGTGGCCAGCAGGTGGAACCTGTATTCGCCATCCGGCAGATCAGCAGGCTTCCTGATGGAAAATCTGACTTTCTGGCGGCCATCGGCCGGCAGGGTGAATTGTCGTGGTGACAGGCGGATGATTTGCTCGGCGTCGAACACCGGGGTCAGGGGCGCATCCAGTTTCGTGTAGGTGCCGTTTTCGTCCTGCTTGTAATAAACGATCTTGACCCTGAATGTGCCTTCTTCATCACTCATGTTAATGAGTGTGAATTCGCTGTTGCGGTCTCGCGGCTCCATGACGATCCGGCGCGGCGAGATATCGATACGCCCTTTTGCGGTTGCATGGCCGATCCCGATTGCCAGAATAAGAACGATGGCTGCCGTAATTGCAAAAACTTTGGTCTGCATCTGTGCCAGCATATTTGAACTCCTGTTATTCAAGAGGAATCTATCATGAAACTATGGCGATGTTGAGATGTTTACCATGCATAGATGTAAAAAGCCCCGCAAACGCGGGGCTTTTCCGAATTTCTTTTGTTGCGATCTTTAGTAAGAGAAGATCACGTCAAAGTTACCGGTATAGGTGTTGTCCACGTATTGGGCACCACCGGCAACGGTGTTCAGTGTTGCGCCGATTTCCAGCACGCTACCGGCACCGGCGTTATCCAGATAAACCTGAGACCAAGGCGTTGCTGGTGTGCGGGCTGTCGCGGCGGCACCGTTCCAGCTGGACATCCAGGCTGTCAGAGCAAAGGCTGTGACGTTGACCGGGGCCACGACGTTATCGATTTCGATATTGATCGAGGCGTTATCGGCACCATCTTGAACGGTCAGTTCAGCCGCTGTCGCCCCGGTGTTATCGATGACAGCAAAAACCGCCGGGGAGCTGTTTACCGGGGCTCCGAGAACGCCGGCAGGGCTCATAGCGATCGTTGCCACGTTGACACCGACGGTATCTTTAAAGGCAGCCAGTATGCCGAAGTTCAGTGGAGACACTTCTGTAATGGTCAGAAGGTTCGAAACTTGCAGGGATACGTTGACGTTTTCTGTTTGTGCTTTGGCATCTGTCGCTACACCCATTGCTGCACATGCAGCAACAATAGCAATAGCATATCTAACATTCTTTAGACGTTTCATTTCCTCGCCCTTGAGGCTAGAGTTTGATCGTATATATAAATATCACATGGAATTAATTAAATCATGATTAAAATACGGTTCACATAATGAATATGCTTTAGGATTCAGTACTTTATATTGTAATTCTCACAGATCTTGGCCAGAATGGAACGTGACAATTCTGTCTCTCGTTCGATTACGTCAATGCGCCAAAAATTCTTTTCCAGATGCATGCTGCTTTATGGAATCTTCTGCTTGTCATATCCGACGCAGGCGGCGGTGGACGGTGCTGATTCGCATGACAAGCGCGCGGCATTGGCCCGCAGTTTTGTCGAAAAACTAAAAGGTAAACTGGGCGGCAACGATTCGGCTGCGTTTGCGGCACCTGATTCATCGCGCGTTGCCCCAGCCGCGGATGTCATGACACAAATCCCCGAGGGCGCAGACATGCTGTTTCGCCCGAAGGTTGATAAATACACGCTGGACGATGATATTTTTGCGATCAAAGGCACGGATGATTTTTATTTTTCTCTCGCCGATCTTGTTGCTGCGTTTGATTTTCCCATTACCATCAGCGATGACCAGAAGACAGCTTCGGGCTGGTTTGTGCAGGAAGCCTGG
>JAMHVA010000022.1:0-1586 GCA_035904625.1 Alphaproteobacteria bacterium
GGCCACGGCCCCGACGCGAAAGTGGTCGAGAAAGCGATGGAAGCTGACCTGAAACCGCAGAAGCTGGAGAACACCATGGCCTTCATGTTCGAAAGCCGTTACATCTTCCGCCCCACACAACAGGCGCTGAAATCCAAAACTTTGCAGAAGGACTATTACATCGCGTGGCAGGGTATTAAGAAGTTGTTCCGTAAGTAAAGATTATTTGCAGAGGCTCATCGTCAGAATCTTATAGATCAGTTTCGCGGTGATGTAATCACAGGCATGGTGTGCCTCATGCGGTGCCAATTCGACAACATCGGCACCAACAATCTGCGCCCTCGCCGTGACAGCCTGCAAAATATCCAGCGCCTCATCCCAGAACAACCCTCCCGGCTCGGGCGTGCCTGTGGCGGGCATCAGGCTGGAATCGAACGCATCGATATCGAATGTAATGTAAACAGGCCCTGTACCGACCGCGTCCGCAATCTGCTCCGGCGTCCACTTGCGTTTATCTTTGGCGAAGAAGGTCTTGATGCGGTTCTGGTTCGCTTCCCAATACGGAATTTCATCGCTGGAGATGCTGCGGATGCCGACCGCCACTAGATTGACATCCGGGTTATCAAGGCAGCGGCGCATCGCGTTGGCATGCGAGAGCTTGTCACCACGGAATTCATCGCGCAGGTCGCCATGGGCATCGAATTGCAGAATGGTCAGGTTCGGGTATTTTGCCACCAACGGTTTGATCGCGCCCGGCGTGATGCTGTGCTCACCGCCGATGGTCAACGGGAATTTCCCGGCATCAACTGTTTCCTGAGCGTATGATGTCAGCAGATCGAGCGCCGCCTGATGGTCCTTCGGCATATCCGGCTCATGGAATGTCGCGACGCCATAGTCATAGAACGGCTCGCTCCATGTATATTCATCGAACATCTCGACTTCGTGCGACGCGCGAATAGCCATCGCCGGCCCGCGATGGGTGCCGCCACCATAGCTGACCGTCTTTTCAAAACCAAACGGGATGATCCACGCCTTCGCCTTTTCAGGTGAGAACGGATTCGGATGATCCTGAAACCCGAACCCGTCGACGCCGGACGTCATGAAACGGGAAGAAGGTTGCGGTTTTGTTTTGACGGACTGCACTTACATCATCTCCTTCAGGAAAACGGTCGCGCTGCGACCAAAGCCGTTAAAGTTACCACGCACGCTGGCGCTGTACGCCCCCATGCCGTCGATTTCAACCCAGTCACCCTCTGCCATGTCGGCAGGCAGCATGAACGGGCCATCCATCATATCCACGGAATCGCAGGTCGGGCCAGAGAAACGATAGGATGTATCGCCCTCAGCCGGGTTCCGTCCCACACGGCGCGTCGCAAACGGGAAGTTGAACTGCTTGCCCGCATCAAACATGCCACCATAGGTGCCGTCATTCAGATAGATCATGTCACCCTTGCGCTGTTCGACACGCGCGATCAGGGAACCAGCCTCCGCGACCAGCGCACGCCCCGGTTCACAGAACAGCGCGCAGTCAGCAAAGCCCAGTTCATCGACAGCACTGTGGATTTCATCGAAGTATGCCTGCAGCGGCAGCGGCACCATGCCCGGAT
>JAMHVA010000023.1:0-6208 GCA_035904625.1 Alphaproteobacteria bacterium
CTCTCCATCGAGCGCTGCCGTGGTTATCTCAGTCATATGCGGGCTGTCCTGCATGTGTGCGGGACGGGGGCGGCGGTACTGGATAGCAGCGTGCAGGAAAATCTGGAACAGATGATCAATATTCTGGATCTGGAGTTATCGGGCAGCCTGAAAAGCATCGCCTGAGCCTTCTCGCACCCTATAGTCAGACGGACTGCCAACGGTTAAACTGAACGGCAGATTCTACCCGGAGGTCATTGTCGTGTGGATTGCATTATGGGCGTTGGCGTCCTGCTTTATTATGGGAGTGTTTTTCTGGTCTGCCTTTATTCTGCATCAGCAGAAACAGGCATGGAGTGCATTTGCAAAGAAACACGGGTTGTCTTACGTCCCCGGGAAAATGATGGAGGCGCCCGCGATCAAGGGTGCTATCTTCGGCTATCAGGTAGCATTCTTTCCCGACCTGAAAGCCACCGCCGATCAGCGCGGCGAGCGTTACGTGACGGTGCTTGAATTCGATATCGGGCAGGGCATGAATACAGGCGCCGTGATCGCCAGCAAGGATTTCGCAACATTGATCGCTCATCTGTCCTTCAGTGACACGATGAAAATCGAATATCCCGGCTGGGATGATACCCGGATTGTCAGGACACGCGATACGCAGGCTCTCAATACATACATGACGAAGGATCGTCTGGAACTTCTGCATAATATCATGTCGATGAAAAATTCATCGGTTCTCTATTTCTTCGACGAGGAAAACGCCATTCTGCGGATCGAGACATCTGACCCGATCAAGGATAACGACCGCCTTGAGAAGATTACGCAGAAAGTGACCTCATCGCTGGGCAAGTTCAGGCTGACCGATGCCGAGCGCGCGGCATTGGCAAAATCGGCGAAGGCCGATTAAATTCCGTCTTCTTTTTAAGACGTATAATCCGGACATAAAAAAACCGCCCCTTGCAGGGCGGTTTTAATTTGGATACAGGGGAGATTACTCCGCTGCGTGACCTTCTTTGTCGTGGCCTTCTTCAGCGCCTTTGGCGGCTTCAGCGTCCGGCGCTTTTGTTTCAACTGCCGGGGCAGCGGCTGCGTCAGCGGCAGGGGCGGCTTCAGCCGGGGCAGCTGTATCGGCCGCGGCTGCATCTGCTGTACCTACGGATGCTTTGATGATCTTGTCCGGGTTGGCCGGGGGCTCACCCTTGGCAACGCCGTCGATATGTTCCATACCGCTTGTAACCTGACCCCAGACTGTGTACTGGCCTGTCAGGAAGTTGCAGCCGTCATCGGTGAAGCAGATGAAGAACTGGCTGTTGGCTGAGTCCGGGTTCATCGTACGGGCCATGCCGACGGTGCCGCGTTTGTACGGTGTGTTGCTGAATTCAGCTTTCAGGTCAGGATAGCTGGAACCGCCACGGCCTGTGCCTGTCGGGTCGCCTGTCTGCGCCATGAAGCCATCGATCACGCGGTGGAAAACGATACCGTCATAGAAGCCTTCCTTCACCAGCGTCTTGATACGCTCGACATGTCCGGGTGCGACGTCCGGCAGCATTTCGATCGTGACGCGGCCGCCTTTCAGGTCCAGGTTCAGGGTATTGTCCGGGCTGGCAGCGTGTGCTGCGCCCATCGGTGCAATCGTCATAATGGCAAGGCTCCAGATCAGGTGCGAAAATTTGTTGGTCATGTGTTTCAATTCCTTGAAAAGGGTCAGAGTCTGATTCCTACAAGAAGTGCCATAGTACTATGGCCAATTCAAGGCCTCGGGAAGGTAATAAACGGGATTACTCACTGCCGCGGCTACTCGACCGGCTCGGCTTTTCTGTGCCGTGCGGGCGGTGTGCCTGCCGTGATCGCCGGGGCAGGGGACGGGACAGCCGGCGCCGGCATATTCTCTTTCAACTCGGCAATCCGGACATTGTGATTATGTTCAGTGGCGATTTCGGCCATCGCGCAGGCGCATGTGCCGCAATTGAATCCCGCCCCGCCGCTGCATGCTTCATGCAGGTCGTCCAGATTGTTGGGCTCCTGCGTTTCATGAGCAGCATCGCCACGGCGCTTCGTGTGGACAATAATTCCCTTGAAAAAATCGGCCAGAACCGTGCGAACGGTACGGTCGGAAATGTCGTGGCAGATACAGGTCTTCATGGCGATAGGAACCAGCTTTAAATCAAACACTACACCTACAATTTAATGCACTTGATAATCATTCGCAATTAAAATTCGGTATAGGGTCCGCAGACCGGGGATAAATGCGAAAAACCGCCCGAGAGGGGCGGTTTTCTGCGATTCTTTGCTGCGACTGCGAATGTAAACGATGGACGCCCTAGCCTTGCTGGTCGATTGAGTCCGACTGTAGCTGGATATAGTTCTGCAGGCCCATATCGTTGATCATCTGCAACTGGGTTTCCAGATGGTCCAGATGGCCTTCCTCATCGGTCAGGATTTTTACAAACAGGTCGCGCGTGACATAGTCGTTGGCGGCTTCAGCAATCGCGATATTCTTGCGGTAGGTTTCAATACCATGAAGCTCCAGCTTGCGGTCGCCTTCCAGCGCTTCCTGAACGTTTTCACCGATCAGCAGCTTGTCGAGTTCCTGAAGGTTGGGCAGGCCCTCCAGCAACAGAATACGCTGGATCAGCAGGTCGGCATGCTCCATCTCTTCGATGGATTCTGCTTTCTCGTGCTTGGCGAGTTTCGTCATGCCCCAGTTTTCAAAGATGCGGGCATGCAGAAAATATTGATTGATGGCGGTCAGTTCGCCCTTCAGCGACAGGTTCAGCGCATCGATAACTTTTTTATCGCCCTTCATGTCGGTCTCCTTATGTCAGGGGTGTGAATTTCATCGTTGAGGATAAAGCGATAACGACGAAAAACAAGGGTGTTTCTGCGGATTTATTATTAAAAACGCAGGGAACCTAAACTCTTATTGAGAATGACTTTTAGTTACTTCGCAAAGGCGCGCTTGAAGATGACATCGGTATGCTTGATGTAATCGTCGTATTTGAAAATGGCTTTCAATTCGGCCGGTTTCATCGCCTTGGCAACGTCAGGGTCTGCTGCCAGAAGATCAAAGAACTTCTTCTGCGCGTTGCTTTCCCATACCTTCATCGCGTTACGTTGAACAATGCTGTAGGCATCTTCGCGGGTAACGCCTTTTTGCGTCAGCGCCAGCATCGTGCGCTGGGAGAAGACGAGGCCACCGAGCTTCTCAAGGTTCGCCATCATGTTATCCGGATAGACCAGCAGGTTCTCGATCAGGCCCGCAAGGCGCATCAGTGCGAAATCGAGTGTGACACAGGCATCGGGTGCGATCATGCGCTCAACAGATGAATGCGAGATATCGCGTTCATGCCACAGCGTGACGTTCTCCATCGCCGGTATGACGGCGGAACGCACGATACGCGCAAGACCCGTAAGGTTTTCGGACAATACCGGGTTACGTTTATGCGGCATGGCGGAGGAGCCTTTCTGGCCCTTGCTGAAAAATTCTTCCGCTTCGCGCACTTCACTGCGTTGCAGATGGCGAATTTCGGTGGCGAGGTTTTCAACCGAAGACGCGATGACGCCGAGTGTGGCAAAGAACATCGCGTGGCGGTCACGCGGAATAACCTGCGTGGCGACAGTTTCCGGTTTCAGGCCCAGCTTCTTGGCAACATATGATTCAACTGATGGATCAACAGTGGCGTATGTACCGACAGCACCGGAAATGGTGCAGGTGGAAATATCGGCGCGGGCGGACTTCAGGCGTTCCTTGGCGCGTGCAAAGGCGGCGTAGTGGCCCGCAAGCTTGATGCCGAATGTCGTGGGTTCGGCGTGAATGCCGTGGCTGCGGCCAATGCACAATGTTTTCTTATGCTTGGTCGCTTGTTTTTTCAACGCTTTCAGAACGGCATCGAGATCTTTGAGCAGCAGGTCTGCGGACTGCTGGAGTTGCACGGCAAAAGCGGTATCCAGAACGTCGGATGATGTCATGCCCTGGTGCATGAAACGGGCATCGGGTCCGGCATGTTCGGTGATATTGGTCAGAAAGGCGATGACGTCATGCTTCACTTCACGTTCGATCTCGGCGATACGTGCGGCGTTGAATTTCGCTTTCTTGCGCAGTGTCGCAGGAACACGCGCGGGAATGGTGCCCATCGCCGCCATGCGCTCTGCGGCCAGTATTTCAACTTCCAGCATGATGCGGAAACGGTTATCCGTGTCCCAGATGGATGTCATGTCAGGGCGGGAATAGCGTGGGATCATGTTACAGGAGTCCTAGGTTACGGAAGCTGGCTGTGCCGTTTTTCGACACGATGATGTGGTCATGGATGATAATACTGAATGGTTCGCCTGCGGCGATGATCTGCTGCGTCATATCAATATCCATGCGGCTGGGTGTCGGGTCGCCGCTCGGGTGGTTATGGCACAGGATGATCGCGGTGGCGCTTAACTCCAGCGCGCGCTTCATGATCTCGCGCGGATAGACGGGGGTGTGATCGACAGTGCCGCTTTGCTGGATTTCATCGGCAATCAGTTCGTTTTTCTTGTTCAGGAACAGGACACGGAAATGTTCCTTCTTTTCATGCGCCATCGTGGCGGCACAATAATCCATCAGGCGCGCCCATGAATTCAGGATCGGTTTTTTCATCACATCCTGCTTCAGCATGCGAAACGCCGAGGCCTGAATAGCCTTTAACGCGGTGATGGTGTTGTCGGACAGACCTTCTATTTTCTCAAGCTCGGAAATCGGGGCGTTCAGCACACCGGCAAGGTTGCCGAAGGCGGCAATCAGTTCCTTCGCCAGCGGCTTCACGTCGCGGCGGGGGATGGCCATGAACAGCACCAGTTCCAGAAGTTCATAATCGGGCAGGGCATCCGACCCGCCCAGCAGAAAGCGTTCGCGCAGCCGGTCGCGATGGCCGTGGTAATGCGGCTCGTCTTCCTGTTTTTCTTGTGATTTCATGCTTTTCATACCCCTTGGAAATAAGAGATAGAGATAACTCTGTCAATGCGGCGGCATGAAGATACGCTCGCTTTAAAATCAAGGGGGCATAATAAACTTTGACGGGAGAGAGCCGGGTATGTCAAGGTGCCGCTTCTTTTTCATAACCATAATGAATGTGAAGCCATGCGCCCGGTCGCTTTTTCTGCTTGTTTGCACAAAATGTTCAAAATCGTGGCTTCAAAGTCGCCCGATGATATGAAGGCCTATCGTCAGGGATTGGCCTATCGGATCTTGCAGGGCGTATCGCTGGCGGACCTGCCGCCTTTATCCACAAAGGACGAAACGCGCGCGCGGGAAGAGGCCGAGCAGGCACCTGTAAACTGCCTGATGTCGATGGAAGATTACCTTGCCGAACATTGCATGCCTGGCGTGAGAAATAGCCGGTGTATATTCTTCAGTACCGTGTTGCAGGTGCTGAAAGCCAATGACGACCCTAAATTGCAGCCGTTACGGGCGGACTGGATCAGTCGTAGCGGTTACGCAGATGCAGGCGATGCCATGCAAGCCCCGTTATTCCTTGAGAATGTCACTAGTACGTATTGGGAAGTCATGCAGGTTTGCGCTCTCGTCTTCAAGGATTTTGAGCGCCAGCGTCAAAGATGGCCTGGCCGCGACGAAATGAAATGGATTGTGCCGGAAGTTAAGAAAATCATCCTGAATAACGCCAGCAGCCATAATGCCGTGGGTGGTACATTACTGCATCTTTATCTCCGCGCCGCTGAAGAGAATATACCGGTATTTTCCTTCACGGACAATAAACTGACGCATACTGAAGAGTTTCCGCTCTACGCGCTCGGCAAGATCGGCGAGACGAAGGAGGTGCTGGATCGTGTCAGCCTTAAAACGGGGGAAACAGACCTCGATCAATCGCTGTTATCTCTGGATTCCATTCTTAGCCATCCCGATACGCCCCGGGACGATCACCGGAATCTCACCCTTCATATCTGGGCGAATATGCATTATAGCCCTGTGCGGATGGGGTGCCCTTTCCTTCGATTGAAACAGCTGCCCCACTTTGTATCAGGCATTATCAATAAATTCGTCGAACCGCTGGTCCGCTGAAGTTTCTTAAAAAGCGTTGCGCATATTCAGACGGGCTAGCTGTAAAGCGCCATGGATATCGGGTCGCCCTCGCGCATATCCATCAGCATGCCATTTGCATATTCTCGTTGCTGGCGGGTGACCTCGATTGAGGCATTGGCCTGTCCGGCGCTTTTGATCGTCATTTCGGCGATGGACACC
>JAMHVA010000024.1:0-1525 GCA_035904625.1 Alphaproteobacteria bacterium
AATCGGATGAGTGGGCAAATATCTATCGGGGATCAGTGGTCACAACACCCGCTGAAGCCGCCCGTAATGCCAAAATCATATTCCTGTGCGTTGGCAATGACCATGACCTTGAACATGTACTGACCGGGCCTGATGGCGTTGTCGAAACCATATCACCGGGTACAATCATCGTTGATCATACGACCGTATCGGCGGACATCAGTCGGCGCATGTATGAACAGTTTAAAAATATCGACGTTGATTTTCTGGATGCACCCGTTTCCGGCGGACAGACCGGGGCCGAAAAGGGGGCCCTTTCCGTCATGGTCGGCGGCCATCAAAAGGCTTTTGATGCTGTTGCCCCACTCATCCGCAAAGCCTATGGCAAAGAAGTGCGGCTTATTGGCCCTTCCGGGACAGGTCAAACCGCCAAGATGCTGAATCAGATTTGTATAGCCGCCACTGTACAGGGGCTGGCGGAAGCGCTGGCATTCGGGCAAAAAGCCGGACTGAACATGGAGGAGGTGCTGGCCGTCATATCCAAAGGTGCCGCACAATCATGGCAAATGGAAAACCGCAGTCCGACCATGCTGCAGGATAAGTTTGATTTTGGTTTTGCGCTCGACTGGATGATCAAGGATCTGGGAATCGCGATTGAAGAGGCCAAACGACATGGTGCCGCCGTACCGGGTACGGAAACCATCCTGTCATATTACAAAGAGTTATCAGATCAGGGTCATGGACGACTGGACACCAGCGCGCTGATCAAACGCCTACGCTGATTTTTTCTCTTTCAGCTTCTCGGCAATCCAGATCGATTCCATTTCGTCGAGAGTCGTATCGTCAAACGTCTTGCCACGCGCTTTCAATTCACGCTCGATCCCGCGAAAACGCCTTTCAAATTTGGCATTCACATCGCGCAACGCCGTTTCACAATCGACATCGATCATCCGGCCATAATTGATGACGCAGAATAATACATCACCGATCTCTTCATGAACATTCGCCTGATCTTTATTGGCAATCGCCTGCCGCAATTCCTGAATTTCTTCTTCCAGTTTGTCCAGAACCTGAACAGCCTCGGGCCATTCAAACCCAACGCGGGCCGCACGCTTTTGCAGCTTCTGGGCTCTTAAAACGGCGGGAAGGGCTAAAGGCACATCCCCCAGGACGCTGTCCTGATCCTTCTTGCGGCTTTCCTTGGCTTTTTGTTCTTCCCAGATGCGGCTTTCCACATCCGCCGCGCTGGCAGCTTTGGCCTCGCCAAATACATGGGGATGACGATGGATCATCTTGGCGGTCACATGAGCGGCAACATCATCAAAGTTGAAATGGCCTGCTTCATCAGCCATCTGAGAATGATACACAACCTGAAGCAGGAGATCGCCTAGTTCATCCTCAAGTGCCGCCATGTCGCCTTGCTCGATTGCATCGGCTACCTCGTATGCCTCCTCAATCGTATAGGGAGCGATCGATTTGAAATCCTGCACTATATCCCATGGGCAACCGCATTCAGGATCGCGCAGGCGAACCATCACAGCTAACA
>JAMHVA010000025.1:0-4094 GCA_035904625.1 Alphaproteobacteria bacterium
CCGATACGGCGCTGCAGACATTTGAACGGCTGCGTTCTCTGATGCCCTCGGCGCGCGAGCGTTCTTCGACCTATACGCTGTCGCAGCAGGTCAAGGCGATCTTGAACCAGCGTCTGGTCCGTACGCTGTGCCAGGGCTGCGCGCACAAGACAAAGGCCTCCATGCACCTCGAGCCGCATGAAATCCGGCAGTTGTCGATCAACGATGATTCAGAAGTCCGCACCCATAACAGCGCAGGATGCGATTTGTGCAACCGGACCGGAATTCAGGGCCGTACCCTGCTGCTGGATGCCATAATTATTACGCTGGGGCCCGGCGCGCGGAATAATATTTATCAGGCCCTGATGAACAATGTTAATGATATAATAGGCCAGACGGGCGTGGTTCTCCATACACGCCGCGAAGGGCTGATCGATCTCGTCCTGAGCGGTTTGGTAGACCCGAAATCCGCCCTCACATATTTGGAAGAATAACCTTCGAAGGGGTTACGTCATGCAGCAGTGGGTGGCACAGGTCGCCTATGACACACATTCGGGCCCGAAACGGGCGACGGAATCCTATTACCTGCCGACTATTGATGACGTTCGCAACCAGATCATGAAGAATGGCGGTTATCCGCTCTCTATCCGTCCGCATGAGCGTTCGCCGCTCGAACGCCTGCTGGCCCGTTCCAGCTGGTGGCAGGTGCAGTTACTGCGCGGCATCCAGTTCCGTTCGACATCGACATCGCCGGGCGTTGCCCTGTGGAAGATCATTCAGGCCGAAACTAGCCCGATGCGCCAGAATATTCTGGCGCCGGCGCGTGAAGCGCTGGCGCGCGGGATGGGCGTCATCGATGCGCTGAAAGCGCTGCGTATTTTCGATCACAGCACGCTGGCCATTCTGGCGGCCAGTGAACGTGCCAACAAGCTTCAGGAAGGTATTCCGCACGCTATCCATTCGATCACCCAGAAGAAAAAGAACACCCGTGCGATCGCGGGTACGATGTCATGGCTGGCCATCGACGTCGTGACGATCGTGCAGTCGCTGTTCTGGGGCAAGGGGATGATTCTGAACTGGTTCCGCAATAACGCGCCGACTGAACCGGCGGAACTCGAAAAATACACCACGGTCGTCAGCCGTCTGGAGCTGACCTGGGATGTCCTGATCTGGCTGTCCTTCGCCACGGGCGGCTTTCTGGCCTGGACTGTCATCTCGTTCTGGCTCAACAAGGGTAAGGATGACTGGCCGACGGCAAGGATAGTACGGAAAATACCACTGGTGGGCGGATATCTGCGCGACCTTGGGTTTGCCGACTCGATGATGGCCGCCGCCCGGATGATGCGCGGTCTGGTGCCGATTGCCGATACGTTAAAGCAGTCCGCCGGGGCGACCACCGTGCCGGAGGTCAGTGCCTACTGGCACGAAGCTAGCCGCGAGCTGGAGCGCGGGGTTCTTCTCGGCTCCGCCCTCGACCGGGCGCCGCTGACCCGGAACGAGCGTCTGGAACTGGCGAGCTTGTCTGACCTCGGACAAGTTGCTACAGTACTAGAGTCTATTGCAGAAATGCGCCAAGCTTATGCAAAGACAAAACATTCTCTTATCGTCTGGGTGGCCTTCGGCCTCACAGGTGTCTTTCTCACTATCGCATTTGGTAGTGCCATCTATGCGTTGACAGTCATGAACATGAGTATGGACAGCATGATGGGTGGTCTGATGGAAGGGGCAATCTAGGTTGGCTCTGTTCAAAGACAGCCCGTTTGCGAAGAACAAACAGCCTGCGCCCGCACCTGAGGCTGCGGCGCCGGAGACGGCTGCCGTGACCAAACCGGGGTTGAAGCCGGGGATTGCCGACTATATCGCCGGTGAGGCCCGTGAATTCAAGATCGCGCTGAAGCCGCACCTGCCATCCGATCTGATCGGGGGCTCGATCCCGCATATTCCCGGGACCGAAGACGAAGCCGTGTGGAATGCGGCATCACAAGCCTGCGGCACGGAAAAAGTTCACTATTGCTATTCCGTTGATCAGGGGCGCTGCTGGTATCTGGCGTGCCCTTCAACCGTTCTGGCATCCAACCCTGACAGCTGGTGCCCGCTCGCGGCGGCCCTGCCGGGGAACAGCGAATACTGGGACCGCCAGACCGTTTATATCTACGAACAGGAAGGGGCGGCCTCCGCCTTGCGCTGGGACCCGGAAACGGGGCGCATGCAGGTCTTTCTGGGGGCATCGCGTACGCTGCTGCCGCGTATCCAGACGATGGACGCCAATTTCGTTACGATCAACCCGGAAGTCGCCGCCATGGTGCCGTGGCGTAACCGCGCCCTGCGCTCGGAATTGCTCTCGCGCGCGGCGGCCAAGTCATTACTCTATTTCGGTCTGGTGCTGAATGCCCTGATCATCATGATTCTGTCCTTCAACTATGTCAGTATCAATTTCCTCAAACGCGATCTCGATACGGTCAAGAAACAGACGGAAGAGGCTTCGATGAGCCTGATGATGAACGCGGCCAATGCGTTGCAGTCCGACGCCATCAAGCACATGGTCCGGGTGCAGGAACTGCTTGATTCCCTGCAAGGGATCGACGGCACGCTGGTCCGCTACGAAGTCAACAAAGGTCAGGCCACATGGGAAGCTCTTGTGCCGCCGTCATTTCAGGGCGGGGTCGGTACGGTCAAGGGGCAAGTCCAGCAAGGCATCGAGAAGGACGGCCGTGTCCGGATCAAGGGCACCAATTAATCTTTTATACATAATTAAAAATTCACACCATCGGACTGAAAATCAACAGAAAAATGGTATTGCAGGGTTGGCGTGGGGTTTAGAGTGTTTTAAGCTTTAGGGCCTAAAATTAATATTTAAGGGTACGATACACCACGGCTACAGATTACACAGATTACAAAGGCAGATCGGGAGTTTGCTTTGAATTTCCAATCCATCAACTGGAACGCAGCGTTCAAGAAGCTGACAAGTCCGCAGTCATCGCAGGATCTCAATGCTTTCCTCGAACGCATGCCGCAGAATGCCGGCCATACGGTGCTGATTGCTGCCGGTATTGCCTGGGCGTTCGCTGCGGCGATCGGCCTGTTCACCACGGTTCAGATTCAGGGCATGACAGAGCTGCGTGCGAAGCTGAAGGAAGCGGAGGCCCTGCGCCCGATCGTGCCGACGATTCGTGATGTGCCGGTGGCACAGACCGAAGTGGAAGGCTTCATGAAGGATCTGGTCAAGATTTACCCCGACCTGGCGTTCAAGTATACGGGCGGGATATACATAACGGCAAAAACCACAGCCAGTTTCGGCCAGTTTCGCGAAGCGGTCGGCCATGTGCAGAACGGGGGGTCCGGCTGGCGCGTGTCGGTGGACCGGCTGTGCGTTGGCCGCGAATGCCCGACCGACAAACTGGCCGTCGTTCTGAAAATTAACCGAGTTTCGGTGGACAAGCCGCAATAGGGGTTTGCATGCCGTAAAAGCATGGTAAAATCCACGCGCGATGAAGTACATAGACTGACAAAATGACCTTAGGACGGAGATATCAGATGCCTGCTAAAACGATGATCGAGGAACGTGCACAGGGGCGTGAAGGGGAACGCGGCAACGTGTTGTTCCTGATCCTGATCGCGGTGGCTCTGTTCGCTGCGTTGTCGTATGCGGTGACGCAATCGACGCGTTCGGGTGCGGGTACGTCTGATAACGAAACCAGCCTGATCAACTCGGCCCAACTGACACAATATCCGGCGGGCCTGCGTACGGCGGTCGTCCGCATGATCATTGGCGGCACCGACGTGAATAACCTTGAATTTAACGGCCCGTCGCAATTCTCCTCCCTGACGTCCCCGGCATGGGGCGTGTTCAGCCCCTCGGGCGGTGGCGCCACGTACGCACAGGCCCCGGCGGATATCATGTCAGCTGGTACACCGGGCACATGGGTGTTCAACGGTGAAAACCAGATCCACCTGGTCGGTTCCTCGACAGGGACGGCAACACCGGATGCCACCTCCGTGGAGGTGATTGCGTTCCTGCCGGGCATTTCCCTGTCCGTTTGCCAGAAGATCAACAGCGAACTGGGCTTGCCGGATGGCACGCCGAACCCGATTCCGACCGAAAGCGGCATTGACTA
>JAMHVA010000026.1:0-1988 GCA_035904625.1 Alphaproteobacteria bacterium
ACCAAGCCATGATCTGGGGCTGGTTGAAATCATTTCCTGAAGTTCTGGCACAGTGGCCGTTAAAGGCACGCTGCATTCTTGTATTTCTGACGGGCGCTCTCTGCGTTCCCGCAATGCCGCCCTGGTGTTTCTGGCCGGTTCTGGCGATCGGGCTCCCTTTATTCTTTGCCGTGCTTTCATCAACACGGAATCTCAAAACCGCATTTGCCGAAAGCTGGCTGTTTGCATTCGGCTATTTCGGGTTCGGGCTAGTGTGGATCGGGAATGCCTTGCTGGTCGATGGCAATCCGTTTTCATGGGTATGGCCGCTGGCGATTGCGGGCCTTCCGGCACTGCTGGCCCTTTTCTATGGCATAGGCGGCCTTATTCTCAAGAGAATGGTCAGGATCGGCAGCCTTTCCGGGTGGCTGGCATTCGTCGGGATGATCAGTCTGACGGAATGGATGCGCGGCCATATCCTGACAGGATATCCGTGGAATATGTATGGCTATACATGGGATGGAAGTCTCGCCATGGCGCAATCCGCATCCCTGATCGGCAGTTACGGACTGACATTACTGACAATTTTCTGGGCCATGATCCCTGCCCTGTGGTGGTTTCCTTTCGCGCAAAGGCGCACGGCTACCGTTATTACAGGCTTGGCGGGACTGTTGGCCGTTTCATTGGTTTTGTGGGGACATGCCCGTCTGGCGGCACATCCGCTGGATTTGCGCAGCGACCTGATGGTTCGTATCGTCCAGCCAAACATTCCGCAGGAAGATAAGTGGAATCCTGCGAAGACGTCTGAAAACGTTCGCAAGCTTCTTGACCTCAGCATGCCGGACGATGGTAGCGGCAGTGCGCCGACGATTATCATCTGGCCCGAAACCGCCATCAATGAACGTGTGCTGATGCACGAAAAAGTAGCACCCGTGGTCCAATCCATCATGCAGCGTTACAAGGGGCCTGCCTATCTGATGACAGGGCTGCTGAGGAGTGAAGGCGAAACCGAGGAATCCCGTGTCTATTTTAACAGTCTCGGCACATATGACGATCATCTGGAACGGATTGCCGTCTACGACAAATCCCACCTTGTGCCGTTTGGGGAATATATACCGCTTGAAAAATATCTGCCGCTCAAGCCGTTTGTGGAATTAGGAGGCTTTCAGGAAGGCCAAGGGATCGAGACGCAGCAGATCGAAGGCGTGTTACGTTATTCCCCGCTGGTTTGTTATGAAATCATATTCCCGGGGGCCGTTGCACGTTCGGAGGAACCGCGCCCCGAGTTGCTTGTGAATGTAACGAATGATGCATGGTACGGCGACAGCGCCGGGCCACGCCAGCATTTATCGATGACCCGGTTCCGTTCGATTGAAGAGGGTCTGCCATCTGCCCGCTCCGCCAATACAGGAATATCGGCCCTGTTTGATTCCTATGGCCGCGAAGTCGTTCGCGCCTCGCTGGACGAACCGGCCGCGTTGAATGCTGCGTTGCCACAAAGCGCTGACCGAACAATTTATTCACATATTGGTGACTTGTTATTCTCTTTTTCCGTAATATTTATTTTTTGTGGTGCGGTCATTTTCAGACCGCCCGTTGACAAGCCAAAACCTGCTAGTACTTAAGTATAGCGCTGAATTCAAAGCTTGCATGCGCCCGCACTCAGCTTTATGTATACGCTTATAAATACCCCAGTGACCACGTTTATGATCACATGTAAGGTAGTATGACACCCTTTTTAGTCGGATTGATAAACTATGCCTCGTACAGCCTCTGCCCCTAAAACGCCGCCGAAAGCAAAAGCAAAACCCAAAGCCAAGCCGACGACACCCCGTAAACCCGGTCGCCCCAAAGGCGGCCCTAAGGAGATGGACGTTCATGTGGGCAACCGTCTGCGTATGCGTCGCTCTATACTGGGTATGAGTCAGGAAAAGCTGGCGGAAGCCGTTGGGCTGACGTTCCAGCAAGTACAGAAGTACGAACGCGGGACCAATCGTGTCAGCGCCAGC
>JAMHVA010000027.1:0-3664 GCA_035904625.1 Alphaproteobacteria bacterium
GCTGATCTTCGAAGGCATTCCGACATACCCGGATTTCAGCCGCTTCTGGCAAGTCATCGACAAGCACAAGGTCAATATTTTCTATACCGCTCCCACGGCCATCCGCTCGCTGCTGCGTGAGGGCGATGCATGGGTCAAGAAAACCAGTCGCGCCTCCTTGCGCATACTCGGCAGCGTCGGTGAACCGATCAATCACGAAGCATGGATGTGGTATCACGAAGTCGTCGGCGAAGGCCGCTGCCCCATCGTCGATACATGGTGGCAAACCGAAACCGGCGGCCATATGATTACGCCGATCCCGGGCGCAATCCCGACCAAGCCCGGCTCCGCGACCAAACCGTTCTTCGGTGTCAAACCCGTCATCGTCGATGGCGAGGGGAAACCGATGGACGGCGCGTGCGAAGGCAATCTGTGCATCAGTGATGCGTGGCCCGGCATGATGCGCACGGTATTCCGCGACCACGACCGCTTCGAACAAACCTATTTCAGTACATTCAAGGGCATGTACTTCACCGGCGACGGTTGCCGCCGTGACGAAGACGGTTATTACTGGATCACGGGCCGTGTCGATGATGTCATCAACGTCTCCGGTCACCGTTTTGGCACCGCCGAAATCGAAAACGCGATCAATGAAAGCACGGCTGTCGCTGAATCCGCTGTCGTTGGCTATCCGCATGACCTGAAGGGTCAGGGTATTTATGCCTATGTCATCCTGAATGCCGGGGAAACACCCGGCGACGAAATCAAGAGGGATATCATTCAGACAGTGCGCCGGATCATCGGCCCCATCGCCAGCCCTGATGTCATTCACTTCACGCCGGGGCTGCCCAAAACACGTTCGGGAAAGATCATGCGCCGCATTCTGCGCAAGATTGCCGCCAATGAACTGGAGACGCTGGGCGATACGTCAACGCTGGCCGATCCCGCGATTGTGCAGGAACTGATCAACGGACGTGTTGTGAAATCATAATCAGGCAGCGGAAGTGGCAAGATCGTGGTCACGATCCGAAACCTGCGCAAAGCGGCTCGCCAGCGAGAGCTTGATTTGTGTCCGCCAGCTCAGGCGACGCATCATCCACCACATCATGACCATCATCATGTATGAATCTTCGCCGTCCTGACGGGCCTGATCCTGCGCCATCGCCTGACGGCGTTCCTGCGCGTAATGATCCTGCTGCTGACGGGCGTAGAAACGTTCGCGGTCGCTGCGGGCCTCTGCCAGTGTCTGCAGGTGTGCTTCCGCCAGCATATGCTCGGCATTCATACGTTTCAGCTTATCGGCACGCAACTCGATCATGCGCGTTTCAATCGCGCTCTGGGCGCTTTCCTCAAGATCGCGGGCAATCGCCGCCATCGCGGAATCCGCGCCTGCCTGCTGCAGGGCGCGCACACGGTTGCTGCGGGCATCCAGATATTGTTTGTAAAGGCTGGCCAGCGTGGAATCGACGCTCATATAGGCTTCGACTTCGCTCAAGAGGCCGCGGGAACCGGTCTGATCGTCACCGACATGATAACTGTCGATGCGGGTTGCCATATCCCTGATAATTCCCTGTAAATCGGTTTGTTTCATCTTATTTTCCAGCCGACGCCTTTCCTCGCCAACATGCGCATCGTACGCCGCCGGGGGTAAATTTCGGGTTAATTATTGAAAATTAATTCAAAAACCAAGGGTTTCTGCGGCCTTTGGCTTGATAAAAAGTTTGCCTTTTACAAGATGTTAATGAGAGAATGAATTATAAAAATTAGAAAAAACGTAAGACAAACAGGATAAAAAGGAGTTTTCATGTCATCGGATGAAGATATTGAGGCTGCCAGCCGACGCCTGAAACAAGCCTTATTACGGAAAGCATTCAGTGAGGGTCGGGGTCCGGCTGTCATTGCCGACCTTAACAGGCGCCATCGCCAGAAACAGGCCATGCTGGCCACCCCGGACGAAGATATTGTCAGCCAGTTCGAAGCCGCCGCGTATGCCCTGAACCAAGACAGGGAAGAAAATCGCAGGGCGATTCTTGAATGCCTGAGCAAAACCAATTTTAACCGCGAGGAATCGCAAGAAATCCGTGAACTGATGATGCAGGATCTGGCCGAGCAGGAACTCACGATTGATCTGCTGCGCGCGGAAGGTGTAACAGAAGACAAATTGCCAAAACTCAGCATGGCGCTCGCACGATTGAACGCATATGAACGACTGAACGGCAAATCGACAGGCGAAGTTCCCGATCAATGGTCAGATAACGATCCACAGGTACAGGCATCGCGCCAAAAGGCACGAATGATCTTGAGTCAGGATGGACCGGCACACACGCTGAACTAATAAACCAAGCGTAATAACTCATGAAAAAAGCCTGCTGATCCAGCAGGCTTTCTCGTATTTTATATCGCACAGTTATGAGAGCAAACAGCGTTTATGTTCGGCCAGAAACATGAGGCGAAGCGTATTTAAACATACGTGAGCCGAAATGTGACGCCGACCGAATGTAAACGATGGACGCTCTATTCCATGCCGATAGCGGCTTTATATGTCTCCAGCAGCATTTCCGCTTCGCGGCGCTTGTCGAGTTCGATCTTGCGCAGGCGGATAATCTGGCGAATGACTTTCACATCAAACCCTGTGGCTTTGGCCTCGCCATAGATTTCCTTGATGTCTTCGGCCAATCCCGATTTTTCTTCTTCAAGACGTTCGACACGCTCGATAATGCTTTTCAGGCGCGATGCTGTTGCTTTATCGACAGCTTCCGGTCCTGCGGTTTCAAAATCGTCATCTTTCATTTTCGCTTGGGCGCTCATGGTTCCCCTCGTTTGGCACGCTCGACAAGATCCGCAAAGTACGTGCGTTCTTTTTCCGGATCGTATGGTAACTGAAGGCCGTCATAATACGTGGCCGTCAGCGGATTCGCCAGAGCTTCCTGTAAACCATCCGCAAGAAGTTTTGCCCAATAAAAAGCGTCTTTTTCCAATGAAATCAGATCATTACGAAATTCAACCAGCGTATGGGGCAGCCGACGTGCCGCCGCATGGCGCGTCATCGCGTTCCCGCGCAGCACCCGGTGGTCATACGGTTCATTATCCCCGACAGTATGGCCGAAACGCAGGAACATATTGATCATCTGGTCCGACAAGCGATAATCATCACCGGATAAAAAACCGATTTCCCAAGGCCTGCGGAAATTGAAAAAGACCGGCGTGAAACTGTGCACCGACACGACGACAGGAATTTGATTCCGCGCCTGATAACCATCCAGCATCCGGGTCAGGGCATCATGATAAGGTTCATACACTTCACGAATGCGCGTGACCTTATCGTCATCGGTGATGCCGATATTGCCGGGCACGGGCTTGCCCTCGCCAGTCGGCGCGAACGTCGTGGGATGATCGGTGGAACGGTTGAGATCGATCACAAGACGGGAATAGTTCCCGAGGATCGCCGGGGCATCCAGCATGTCGGAGAGGAACGACGTAACCTGACGCGCCCCCACATCCGTAGCGTAATGACGGGTATAATCATCACTGTCCAGCCCCAGCATATTCAACTGGCGCGGCACGGCATTACCGGCATGCTCGCAGGTTAGCAATACGCCGGAACGCCCTTCAGGATTCAGTATGGTGAAGGCAGGCGGCTCATCCGGGGCAAGAAACTCACCCATAGTACTTATTGATTCTCGAC
>JAMHVA010000028.1:0-3961 GCA_035904625.1 Alphaproteobacteria bacterium
GCCCGTCCGCCCTGCACAATCCGCTGTATCTTGTGTCGCCCGCCGCAGGTGCCGCAAGACTGGCCCTCACGATCATAAACTGAAAAAGAATGCTGGAAATAGCCCAATTCGCCGTTCGCCTGACGGTGATCGCGCAAGGTGCTGCCACCCGCCTTGATCGCCTTCTTCAGGACGGTTTTGATCGCTGATACCAACGTTTCAAGCCTTCCCGCATCAATCGCGCCCGCAGGCATTTCCGGATGAATACCCGCCATGAATAACGCTTCGCTGGCATAGATGTTCCCGACCCCGACAACCACGGTCTGATCCATGATCACCTGCTTGATCGCCGCTTTCTTACCCTTAAGCGCCATCGCCAGAACCGGGCCCGAGAAGCCGTTTGAAAGTGGTTCCGGCCCCAGATGCGAGAACAGCACATGCGATTCCAGATCATCTGCCGCCACCAGATCCACAATCCCGAAACGGCGCGGATCATTGAGGACGATCTGCTGCCCGCCCTGCATATGCAGGATAAAATGATCGTGCGTCTGTGGCCTGTAATCATGCGGATGAAAAACGATCCGGCCACTCATGCCTAGGTGAATGACCAGCACGTATCCATTATCGAGATGCACCTGAATATATTTCGCACGCCGGGTGATGTGCGTGACTTGCGCTGATTCCACGCGGGTTTTTAAGCCCCGCGGGAACGGCTTGCGCAAATCTTTGCGCCGCACGTCGGCGCGCACGATCACTTGCCCGACAAGAACAGGCGCAAGACCACGGCATACTGTTTCGACTTCAGGAAGTTCAGGCACGGTTAATCCGGTTTGTATACGTAGTAAACATTGACGCGTATGGATTCGCCCGGTTGATCGTCGGCACGCACCGGTCGCACAGTGACCACAACGCCATTTTCAGGGCCGTAGCCAGCCTGCATCGTCGCCTCACGCAATACCCGGGCACTCTCGGGATCACGAAGAATGTGCCTGGCTAATTTGGACTTTAAAGCTTTCATACCCCACCTTATCAGGAACCGCAGAACTATAAAATTATTATATATCAATTATTTATAAAGTTTGACATTGTTAATTTAACATAATATTATACTCCTCATGACAAGTTCCTTCGCTGAAGCGCATAAGAAAACCGTTCCGGGAAGCCTGTTTGGCGTCGCGGGAAGCTCTTTGACGCTGGCCTTTACGAAAGCCCCTGACATTCCGCCAGATCACGCCGGGATGATCTCTGTCGATCCCCTGACGGGGGCGACGATGAGCCCCAGACTCCTGTCCTCCGGCAAATCCTGTCTGGATGTGAGTCTGACCGATCTTTTTGTATCGCTCGATCCGGCACGGCTGGAAGAAGCGCGGGAGTTTGCATCCACGCCGCAAAGTGCGGCACATATCGTTCTTCTGTCTCACTTTGCAGAGCTGGCGCAATCGATCGGGCAGACATTCTTTACATCGGCAAAAGACCTGCATCCGACACTTACCTACGAGGCCGTCGCCCGCGAGGACGGAAAGTACCAGTTACAAAACGCCCGCATGATCATGAAAGGCGTCGCCAACAAACATCCTTTCTGGTCGCCCGGCGGCAACTATTAATCCTTCCTAACAAATAGGCACCTGATCATGACCCCGCGCCGCGCCGGGGGGCATTTGAACTGACCCTGAACCATGACATCGTCACAGGAGTCAGTGTTATGACTCCCCATAACCGGAAAAAACTGAGTGCTGGCGGCAGGGTCTGGCACAGGCTGGGCGAAGACAGGGAGCAATCACGAACAGGCGGAACGCATCAGCACCCGTACGCGGGCATTCAGCGTTTAATGCCCGTATTGCATCGCCTATACGGGTCTGTTGTGGTTCTGAAGCCTGTCTGCGGGGTAGAAGAATAAGCCCATCAGAACCTCGCTGGGATTCACAGGATTGTCAGCCTTGCCGATTTGAATATCGGCAAGATAGTAGGTCTGCACACCAAGGCCCCCATGGGTAATGTGATAAGCCCATGCCGTCCCATCCTTGCAAAGCTCGCCCTTTACGGCAATTGCCGTGCCAGGCGTCAGTTGCGCCAGTATTTCAGGGCGAAAATCGGCAACGCCAGCCAAGGCATCGAACCCTTCAATAGCCTGTGTATAGCCTCCATGGGAAAACGTCTTACGCGGTGTTTCAGCGCATGTCAGCGAAAGCACATACACGGGCTCGGAAAATTCCATGCCGTTATGGACGTCTCCTTTTTCGTATCGTTTGACCTCGTCTATCACCACATCCAGTTGCTTGGATGCCGTCGCACGGTGATGAAGAGCGTACGAAACAATATTAAACAGACCTTCCAGCATACCCCTGTCCCCTTCGCTGTTATCAGCAGAATTTATCCATAACTCTTATAAGAACCCTGTTTCATGGCAGCAAGAAAAAAGGGCGGATAATTCCCCCCTTAAGAAACCCGAACATAGAAAAATAAAGGGCCCGGACATAGCCGGGCTTGTTCTCTAAAATATGCCCTGCAATTAAAAACGATACCCGCGAGATGTATTACGGATGGCCTCAACCATCTTATCGCCCGAGACATATTCCTGAGGGGACGGTCCCTTGCTCCTGAAATCTTCAATTGCTTCTTTCAGACCGGAAAGCCCCGTACCCGCACGCACTTCATCGATACGCCTGAACATATCGGCAGACAGGCGTTCCCAGAACAGATCATCATAACCGACACCTCCCGAATAGCCGTCAGGGGACCGGGACGAACAATCCTGACACACGACATCAAGCACCGCATCTCGCGCACAAGACGCACCGGAAGCCTGAAAGGAAGATCGTAAGGAACGAATGGCTTGCCGACCCTGAACCCCAGCCAGCGGTCCCGATGAAGGCAAAGATACGATTTGAATGCGATCCAAAATAACGTCTGGCAATGAACTCATAAACATATCCCCCATGTTAGGCTATTCTGGTTTCCAGCAGATATTCCAAATAGTAAGCTCAAATATTATGAAAATCAATATTTAAATCGGGTCTTAAAAAAAGGGCCGCCTTACGGCAGCCCTTTTTAATTATTG
This sequence comes from Alphaproteobacteria bacterium, assembly GCA_035904625.1. Taxonomy (GTDB): domain Bacteria; phylum Pseudomonadota; class Alphaproteobacteria; order Micavibrionales; family Micavibrionaceae; genus Micavibrio_C. Next base: position 3,038 of record JAMHVA010000028.1, read on the forward strand.
TAATGATCCGGCGGATTAGAAATCCATGCCGCCCATACCGCCCATGCCGCCGCCCGGCATGCCACCGGCACCGGCTTTGCCTTCGTCGGCAACTTCGGTAACCATAGCTTCCGTAACGATCAGCAGGCCGGCAACCGATGCCGCGTCTTGCAGCGCCGTGCGAACAACCTTCACCGGGTCGACGATACCGGACTTGACCAGATCGACATACTCGTTGGTCTGCGCGTTGTAACCGAAGTTGCTGTCTTTCTGATCCAGCAGACGGCCCACAACGACAGAACCTTCAACGCCAGCGTTTTCAACGATCTGACGAACCGGAGCCTGAATCGCGCGACGGATGATGTCGATACCGACTTCCTGATCGCGGTTGTCGCCCTTAAGACCTTCCAGAGCGCGTGTGGAGTACAGCAGCGCCGCACCACCGCCAGCGATGATACCTTCTTCAACGGCAGCGCGTGTCGCGTGAACGGCATCGTCCACACGGTCTTTACGCTCTTTCACTTCCACTTCGGAAGCGCCGCCGACGCGAATGACAGCAACACCGCCCGCCAGTTTGGCCAGACGCTCTTGCAGCTTCTCACGGTCGTAGTCAGACGATGTTTGCTCGACTTGCGCGCGGATTTGTTCGCAACGTGCTTCGATCTCGGCTTTCTTGCCAGCACCGTCGATGATTGTGGAATCATCTTTTGTGATGCGGACTTTCTTCGCCTGACCCAGCATGTCGATGGTCACGTTTTCCAGCTTGATGCCCAGATCTTCGGACACAACCTGACCAGCGGTCAGGATCGCCATATCTTCCAGCATCGCCTTGCGACGGTCACCAAAGCCCGGCGCCTTCACAGCCGCCACTTTCAGGCCGCCGCGCAGTTTGTTGACAACCAGAGTTGCCAGCGCTTCGCCTTCGATGTCTTCCGCGACGATCAG
>JAMHVA010000029.1:0-2116 GCA_035904625.1 Alphaproteobacteria bacterium
ACGAACGCGGCGAAATGGTCTGGAGTTGTTTGCCAAGGTTCGACGGTGATCCGGTATTCTGTTCTTTGCTTCGTGAGCATGCCGATGGCGAAGGAGCCGGCTATTGCACCATAGAGCTCCTGGATCAGGCATCATCAGAGCAATTCTATCTGCCCAATACAGCCGTTCTGGTTACCCGTCTGAAAGATAAGCGCGGTGCCGTCATCGAAGTGACTGATTTTGCGCCCCGCTTTCATCAATATGGCCGCACGTTCATGCCCATGATGGTGATCCGTCAGATTCGTCGCTTGAGTGGCAACCCGCGCATTTGCGTGCGCGTACGCCCCCTGTGCGACTATGGCAGCCAGAGTTGTACGGTCACCCACGGACGCCATCATATCCGATATGTTGCGCCATCCTGGATTCTTCGTCTGACCACCGACATCTCCGTGACTGCGGTGCTCCAGGAACTCCCTTTTTTCCTCGAAACCACAGCCACGATTATCCTGGGGCCGGATGAAACCATTCCGGATGCCATCGGCGAACTTTCCCGTCGTTTCCTAGATGAAACCATCGCCAGCTGGCGTACCTGGGTCAGAGACCTGTCCATTCCCTTCGAGTGGCAGGAAGAAGTCATCCGCGCGGCCATTACTCTGAAGCTGAATACCTTCCAGGATACGGGCGCCATCATCGCGGCCATGACGACATCAATTCCCGAAGCACCCGGTTCCGGTCGCAACTGGGATTATCGTTATTGCTGGTTAAGGGATTCTTATTTTGTTGTAAATGCTTTAAACCGCCTCAGTACAACGAACACCATGGAACGATATTTGAACTATCTGATCAATGTGGTTGCCGGAACGCCCAATGGTCGTATACAGCCTGTTTATGGGATCGACGGCAGGGCAAAATTAAATGAGTGTGAAATCATCGGCCTTCCCGGCTACCGTGGAATGGGTCCTGTCCGGATAGGGAATCAAGCCTGCGAGCAGATTCAGCATGACGTTTACGGTTCTGCCATCCTGGCTGTAGCCCACGTATTCTTTGACCATAGGCTCGCACACCGTGGAGGTGCCGCGCTCTTCACACGACTGGAACCGCTGGGTGAAGCGGCCATTGCCGTTCATGATCAGCCGGATTCCGGACCATGGGAAACGCGAAGCATTATACGTGTCCATACTTTTTCCAGTGTTATGTGTTGGGCGGCCTGCGATCGCCTGGCCAGAATCGCCTCTTATATCGGTCTTGCGGATCGCGCTGTTTATTGGAGGGATCAGGCCGATCAGATCCATGCCACGATATGCCGGCGCGCCTGGAGCGAAAAAAAACAGGCTTTTGCCGCCTCATTTGACGGAGAATCTCTTGACGCCAGCCTTCTCCTGCTTCACGATACCGGCTTTCTGCCCGCCGATGATCCGCGTTTCGCCCAAACCGTGTCCGCTATTGAAAAAGAGCTCAGGCATGGGAATTATATTTACCGCTATGTGGAGAACGACGATTTCGGCGTTCCGGAAAATGCCTTTGTGGTCTGTACTTTCTGGTATATTTACGCGTTGACTGCCATAAACCGCGCAGAAGAGGCCCGCGATCTTTTTACCAACCTGATTTCACGACGAAGCCATCATGGACTTTTGGCCGAACACATCGATCCGTGCACGGGCGACCCGTGGGGAAATTTTGTCCAGACATACAGTATGGTGGGATTGATTAATTCCGCCATTCGCCTTAGCAAGCGATGGGACAGCGCGTTTTAAAAGGGGGGATGTTTATGGGTTTCCAAAAAATAAAGTCTTCTCGTTCGTTGCGTCTGACATTACGTTTTGTTATTCCTCTAATTTTGGTTATGACACTCCTGGCCTTCCTCGTGGTGCCTTTGGTGGACAAGTTGACGCTCCGCTGGTCGATCCGCGACCTGGATATGCGCTCCAAGCTGATTACCAGCACTTTCCAGGAACCGCTGGGTGATCTTCTGGTTCAGGGAAGCAGTAAAAAAATCAATTCTCTGATCGCCCGACTCACTCAGGATGAGCGACTCTATGCTCTGGGATATTGTGACGGGCAGGGCAAACTGCTCTATCATACCTCAACATTTCCCAATGATCTGGGATGTTCTTTGCCGAATTCATCTCTTCATGAA
>JAMHVA010000030.1:0-14984 GCA_035904625.1 Alphaproteobacteria bacterium
GGAGAAAAGCCGACCTTAAGCCTAACCGTCTCCGTCACCCCGGCAGATAAGCTGGCAGGGGTCGATCCGCAATCCATCAGCCTGCTGCCGTATGAATGGGGCCTGATCGAGAATATGGCAACCCCGGTTACTGCACTCTCCGCCGACAATATCCTGACTCTGGCGCAGCAACGTGGTGCCCGCCCACTGTCGGAAATTAACAATCTCCGTGCCGTCCTGACCTATATCGACGCCGAAGGCAAACATCGCGGGCTGGACATCAGCGCCCAGCCGGACCCGCAATGGCTGGCCGCCGCACAGCCAGCTGACGCGCAGCAAAAGACAGAAGAAGCTGCAGCAAAAGCTGAAGCCGTACCTTCCATCCCGGCGGCAGCCGCAACAAATCCGGCCCCGATGGCCCTGATGACAGCCCTGTTATTCGCGGTGCTGGGCGGGATGATCCTGAACTTAATGCCCTGCGTCTTCCCGGTTCTGTCCTTAAAAGCCATCAGCCTGTCGCAGATGGCGGAGAAGGAACAATCGCATGCCGCCCTGTATGGCATGGTTTATACCGCGGGCGTGGTCCTGAGCTTCGTGCTGATTGCTGCAATCCTGATGGTACTGAAATCTGCAGGGGCGCAGATCGGCTGGGGTTTCCAGCTGCAAAACCCGGTCGCCGTCTACGGGCTTTCGCTGCTGCTGTTCGTGATCGGTCTCAACCTCTCCGGCGTTTTTGAGATCCGCACATCCTTTTCCGGCGCTGGCCAGAAACTGACCCAGTCCAACAGCCTGTCCGGGGCGTTTTTTACCGGCGTTCTCGCCACACTGGTCGCTACACCCTGCACCGCCCCGTTCATGGGGGCAGCCATGGGTTTTGCCCTGACTCACCCCCCCCTCACCGGGATACTGGTTTTTGTGGCGCTCGGTTTTGGCCTGGCGCTGCCCTATCTGCTACTGACCGTCGTGCCGCCGCTGCGCCGCGCCCTGCCGCGCCCCGGCCACTGGATGGAGACCTTCAAGGAATTTCTGGCCTTCCCGATGTACGCCTCCGCTGCGTGGCTGCTCTGGGTGTTCGCGCAGCAAACTGGCAGCATGGGCGTGCTGGGCGGCCTGTTCGGCATGATTTCCATCGCCTTTGCCCTCTGGGCATGGCGTCACCGCCCCGATCATCATCCGGTGATCCGCCTGCTGGTGACGATCCTGATCATCGTCATTATGACAGCGGGCCTGATCGGCAGCTTCGGCATCGCGGTCCATCACGAACGGCGCAGCAATGACACCCCGGAAACCGCTCTGGCCGACGCCTCCCCCAATCAAGAATGGGAAGCTTACTCCACTGCCGGATTCGAAGAATGGTACAAAGGCGACGAACCGATCTTCGTCAATATGACCGCCGCATGGTGCATCACCTGTAAAGTGAACGAGAAGATCGCTCTCAGCATTCCGGAAACCCACGCCCTGTTTACCAAGAAAGGCATCGTCGCCCTGAAAGGGGACTGGACGAACCAAAATCCGGAGATTACAAAATTTCTGGAGAGCCATGGACGCAAAGGTGTCCCGCTCTACGTGTATTACGGCCCGCGCGACCCCGGCACCGGCGAACGCCCCGCCCCGGTTGTGCTGCCACAGCTTCTGACCCCGTCGATTGTCGCCGAGACCGTCAGCAAGTAATTGAAGTTTTCTAACCCGAACGCTCACATCTGCAAGGAGAGCCCCGCATGAAACGTCTTTTGAAACCCCTGATGACCGTTCTGGCCGTTGCCGCCTTAAGCGTACCGGCCATGGCTGCCGAACATGATCATGCCGCAGCGGCCCCGGCAGCAAACGCGAACGCCCCGGTTGTCGGTCAGGCTGCCCCTGATTTCACAACGACAGATATCGATGGCAAAGCCGTGAAACTGTCAGAACTGAAAGGCAAGATCGTGGTTCTGGAGTGGAACAACCCGGAATGCCCGTTCGTGGTCAAACATTACGACACCAAAAACATGCAGAAACTGCAAACCGAAGCCACAGCCAAGCCGGATGTCGTCTGGCTGACGATCAACTCCTCTGCTGAAGGCCAGCAGGGCAGCCTCGATAACGCCAAGGCCAAGGAATACCTGACGAAATCGGAAGCGAAGCCGTCACATTATATTCTGGATGCCAAAGGCGAGATCGGCCAGCTCTATCAGGCCAAAACCACGCCGCATATGTTCGTGGTCGATAAAGAAGGCGTTCTGGCCTATGCCGGCGCCATCGATGACAACCCGACACCGCGCCACGAAGGCGTTGAGGGTGCCAAGAACTATGTCCGCGCCGCCATTGAATCACTGGAAGCCGGCAAGCCGGTGGATGTTGCCACATCCAACCCGTATGGCTGCGGCGTGAAGTACGGCACGAACTAGGACCGGGACCAGAACCCAGAAAGACAGCGGGCCCGCAATGGCCCGCTGTTTTGCTTTTATCCCGGTTTTATGCCATAAGCTGGCCCCGAGGAATAAAGACTATGCTGAGTATTGCCAACCTGACATACCGCGTCGGCGGACGCGTCATTATCGACAACGCGAGCATCAACGTGACCGATGGCTGGCGCGTGGGTGTTGTCGGCGTTAACGGGGCCGGGAAATCAACCCTGTTCAAGCTGATCGCGGGCGACCTGCAGGCCGATGGCGGCAGCATTAGCCTGAGCGGTCACCAGCGTTTCGGCATGGTGCGGCAGGATATCCCTGAAGTGGATACCCCGCTGATCGATCTGGTGCTGTCCGAGAACAAGGAAATGGCCGCGCTGTGGCACCGCGCCGAGACGGAAGAAGACCCCAACGAGATCGCCGAGATTTACCAGCGTCTGGCCGATATGGATGCTTATTCCGCCCCCGCCAAAGCCGCCACGCTACTGACGGGTCTGGGATTTAAAGAGCATCAGCTGGCCGAACCATTCTCATCCTTCTCCGGCGGCTGGCGCATGCGCGTGGCCCTCGCCGCTGCGCTCTTCGTCGAGCCTGATTTCCTGCTGCTGGACGAACCGACCAACCACCTCGACCTCGAGGCGATCATGTGGCTGGAGACCTATCTGGTTTCCTACCCGCACACACTGATGATCATTTCGCACGACCGCGAACTCTTAAACAAATGTATCGATCATGTCATTCACGTCGATAAACAAAAACTGACAATGTATGGCGGTAATTACGATGCGTTCGAAAGCGAACGCGCGCTGCGATCCGGCCTGCAACAGAAGATGTTTGAAAAGCAGCAGGCCGAACGCGCTCACATGCAGAAATTCATCGACCGCTTCAAGGCCAAGGCCAGCAAGGCCCGTCAGGCGCAAAGCCGTGTCAAGGCGATGGAGAGGATGGACCTGGTCGAAGCTGTCATTGCCGACCGCGCGGTGAAATTCATATTCCCCAATCCCGATCCCATCCCCTCACCGATGATTTCGATTACCCATGCGGACGTGGGCTATACCGCCGGAACACCGATCCTGCGCAACCTGATGGAAAACGTCGATTTCGATGATCGCATCGCCCTGCTGGGTGCCAACGGTAACGGTAAATCGACGATGATGAAACTGATCGCGGGCAAGCTGGATGTCATGCGCGGCGAGATGTTCCGTTCGACGAAATTGCGGATCGGTTATTTCTCGCAACACCAGACCGAAGAACTGGATGTCGATTCGACGCCCTACCTTGAAATGCTCAAACTGATGAGCGACCGCGACAAGAACGTGAAGGAATCATATGTCCGTGCAAAACTCGGCGCTTTCGGTTTCTCCCATGATCTCGCGAACAATAAAATCTCTTCCCTGAGTGGCGGTGAGAAGGCCCGCCTGTTGTTTGCGTTCATGAGTTTCGATGCGCCGCATCTGCTGCTACTTGACGAACCGACCAACCACCTGGATATCGACGCCCGCGAAGCACTGGTGCAGGCCCTGAACGCTTACGAAGGCGCGATCATCATCGTCAGCCACGACCCGCATATGGTGGAACGTGTGGCCGACCGTCTGTGGCTGGTCAAGGACGGCAAGTGTCAGGATTTTGACGGCGATCTGGAAGATTACCGCAAGTTCACGATCCAGCAGCGCCGCGAAGAGCGTGCCGCCGAACGCAAGGCGAAGGAAAAAGAGGAAGCAAAGGAAGCGGAAGCCGCGCCCGCGCCGGAGCCTGAAAAGAAGAAGATCGATAACGCGACCAAGCGCAAGGCCGCCGACGCCGAAAAGAAAATCGCCCAGCTGACGAAAAAGAAAGAAGAGCTGGAAGCGGTGATGGCCGACCCGACATTCTATTCCGGCGGCAAGGACGTAACAGGTACACAAACCCAGTATCAGAAAATCAGCACCGAACTGGAAGAACAGGAAGCGATCTGGCTGCAAGCCATGGCGGGATAATTCCGCACCCTAGACAGGGGCCGCCACAGCCTGTCTTTGTACGGCAGGGGCGGGCGGTGGCGGGGGTGCCAACACAGGCGCCTGTTTCTCGGGGCCGATAGCCTCGATATCTTTTTTCAGTGCCGGATCTGTATCACAGGTCGTATAGACACGCTGTTCATCGATCAGGTAAATCAGATCCGGCTTCAGCTTGTTGGTGGGGATGCCCTGATCGTTATCCGCCTTGTAAACATCCTTGCTGCCCTCGTAAGCCGGGCGGTCCTTATAGACATCGATTTTCAGGTAACTGCCGCCGGTGGATTCGCGGGAACCATTATCCAGTGAAAAGTGCGCCGCCCCGTACATCAAAAATGTTTTTTCCTTGGCAGGGTCCTTTAGAAACGGCCCCAGTCCACCGCGATCATCATACCGATCGAGAGTGGCCTCTTTCTCGCACGCCTGAACTTCCGCATCGGGCTTGCTTTCATCGCACCATTTTCCGCCGTTCTGTGGATCAGCAAAGTGAAACCGCATGCCATTGTCACGCGCATATTCAGCCGTCATGCCGATCTGGCGCGTCCATGATCCATCCCCGTTACCCTGCGTCCCCGACAGGGCCCTGTGAATATTCTCTTCAAATTCCGGGCGGGTCACAGCTCCGTCCACCAGCTTGTCATTCCAGCGCTGCAGCCAGTGCGGCGCTTCAATGGCAATATCGCTAAAGCCCGACGTTCGCAGGGCTTCGAGATTCTCGCGGTTGTCCATCACACCGCGCACCGACGGATCGAAATGATCGGTATCGGCGAAATGCACGACGCGGGCGTGCGGGGCCGCCGCCTTGATCACTTGGGCAAAGGATGCTTTCGTTCCGGCGGGATCGATGCCGGAATCATACATCTGCAAATCAGCCGGACATGACTGACTTTCGAAATTTTTCCGCATTGCCGGAAGATTGGCCCCCATGGCGTCCCGTTCACTCCTCTATCCGATAGATGGAATTATAGGGCAAAATCAGATAATGAATTCTTAACTCACGAAAATCATTATATAATTCAGGCATGGACTGGACCGTTTACATTCTCTGCTGCGCCGACGACACCCTGTATACCGGCATCACCAACGACCTGCCGAATCGGCTGGCCGCCCATGAAAGCGGCAAGGGCGCCAAATATCTGCGCGGGCGCACCCCGTTCAGCCTTGTCTATACCGAAACCCACCCAGGAAAAAGCGAAGCGCTAAAAAGAGAATTAAAAATCAAAGGGTTAAGTAGAGCCGACAAACTCAACCTTTGTTTTACGTCAAATCGTTAATTTTTCGTTAATCTTTTTTTAAATCTCTCATGGTCTGCTGAAGGTCAGGGTTTCAATCGTCCGCCCGGTCAAGAAGGCGGCAACCCGTGTGGGAGAACTTCGCGTTGCGTACACGTACTTTTATCAGTGAGTCTGGTCACGGCCAGAAGATCACATCGGTGCTTTCGTTCACCCGTTCCGCCGCGAGGTCTGAGGACAGGTTCGGCCAAATTGAGCGTCAGCGGTGGACAGAATCCAATCCTTTCGATAATCTTTCAGGATTGGTACTTCAAAAGGCACTGTTCATGGCTGCCAAAAATGCTGCGAAGTCTCGCAGGTCCGCATCGAAATCCGCCCCCCGCTCTGGCGCTTCTGCCAGAACCCAGGCTGAGATGAATGAAAACGAAGCCCGTTTCGTCCTCGACGAAGACGGCAAGGTTCTGTATGCGTCGAAAGCGTTCTGCACCCTTGTGAACATCAATACCGCAAAAATCAAAAACCAGATCCTGGCCGAGATCATGGATTTCGCCGACCCCGATGACGCCTTGCGCGTGCAATCGCTGTTTGGCCGCGGATCGGGAAAATATATCGACACCGTGAACGAAGGCACGCACGAAATTCTGCTGCATGGTCAGGCCGAGCCCGTGCGGACAATGTTCCGCTTCGACAAGGTCGCGCTGAACGATGGCCGCCGTTTCATGATTGCCGCCGAATGTGGCAAGGATGACAATGCCGCGCCCAGGGACAGCGAGACGATCACGCAGACGCATCTGCAATCAACCCTGACGCGCATTCTGGGCAATGACGCTGTTCCCGCCAAGGCAACAGCGAAACCCGATGTCACCATCGACAAGGCCGTCAAGAGCGACGATTTGCAACATTTCCTGAACATGTCGAATGACGTGTTCGCGGTCAGCACGCATGATGGTTACTTCGCCCGCGTGAACAGCACATTCGCCGATATGCTGGGGTATGACGAGGCATCGCTGCGCGATATGACGTTCCTCGATCTGGTCTGCGACGAAGACCGTGCCTCGGTCCGCCGCACGATCCAGAGCCTGATGCAGGACGATACGGCAGACGGTTATATCATCGACTTCGAAGCCCGCGTGATCGCGAAAGACGGCTGCCGCCACTGGATCGAATGGCGGCAGAAACGCAGCGGCGGCATGATCTACAGCGTCGGTCACGACATTACCGCGCTGAAAGAACAGGAAGTCGCGCTCAAAGAACAGGAGCAGATGCTCTCTGAAGCGCAGTCGATTGGCCGCATGGGCCACTGGCGCTGGCCGATCGGCAATGACAACATCACCTGGTCGAATGAAATCTATCGCATTTTCGGCGTCAAGCGCGACCAGTTCACACCGAGCCTCGAAACACTGACCGCCCTTGTGCATAAACGCGATATCAGCCGCGTGATGCAGGCCTTCCAGCGCGCGATCATCGAGCAGAAAAATTACGAAATGGAATTCCGCGTCGTCCACCCGGATGGCCAGACACGCTATATACGCTGCGAAGGTAAGTGCGAACAGGATGAAGACGGCGACGTCACCGCCCTGTTCGGCATTATGCAGGATATCACCGAGCGCACCCTGCACGAGCGCGATTTGCACGAAGCCAAAGACGCCGCCGAGCGCGCCTATGCCGCTAAATCGCAATTCCTTGCCAATATGAGTCATGAACTGCGCACGCCATTGAACGCGATCATCGGTTTCTCGGAAATGATGCAGCGCCAGTTGCTCGGCCCCATCGGCACGCCGAAATATCTCGATTACATTGCCGGTATCCGCGAAAGCGGCGAGCATCTGCTCGACCTCATCAGCGATATCCTTGATATGTCGAAGATCGAGGCCGGAAAGTACGAGCTGGATCTGGAGGAGCTGAATGTCGCCAAAATCATTCCGCTCGCTATCCACATGATGGAAGGCCGCGCACAGGAAGGCCGCATCCGCATTACATCGGAAATCTCGAAAGAGAACATGCAGATCGTGGCCGACCGCCGCGCGGTGATGCAGGTCCTGCTGAATCTCCTCTCGAACGCTGTCAAATTTACCAAGCCCGGAGGATCGGTGAAAGTCGAGTGCCTGCCGCGCGAAGAATATGTCTGCATCCGCGTGTCCGATACCGGTATCGGCATCCCGGCCAACAAGATCCATGTCGTGACCCGTCCGTTCGAACAGGCAGCGGCATCATACACACGCGACCATGAAGGCACAGGCCTCGGCCTTTCGATCACCAAAGACCTGATCGAACTTCACGGCGGCAACATGCATATCGAATCGACCGTCGGCGTCGGCACGACCGTGACCATCCGCCTGCCCTATAGCGCGTATGATCACATTAAAAAACAAAAGACAAAAACCTCAGCCGGTTCCTGATGAATCTTATAAAGATTCTTGCCTGTCTCTTATTATTTTTGTGCGTCGGCAGTACAGCCGCACAGGCACACGATCCGTATGCACGCAAGATTGCCACGCTGAAAGATTCTGAAGACCGGACAGTGATTGTAGAAAAGCTGTATGGAGACGGAATAATAGGCCCCGATCCTGCCAATCTCCAAATCAGAAATCACCAAGGGGTCGTCGTTGCCTATTCACCTGCCGGCGATTTTCTTATTCCGATATGTCCACACATTCAATTCTGCTTTGCCATACCGCATGATGGTCCCTACATAATTTCACCAGTCTGGAAACTGGACTATAAATCAGTCGATTTCTCCGCAAGAACAAATCAAGACGCATGTCATGACAACGTTAACAGTGACTTGAAACATCGTAACGCTGCAAAAGAATTATGCGAGTACATGACGAATTCGGAGAAAGTATGGATTAGGGAATACGGCTCAACATACCCGGAATTATTAAAAGAGCCGCTCAGCTTCTCCCCGGCTCCACTTATAATGACTCTTATATCTCCGCTCATCGTCATCATAACGAACATTCATATATTTCTAGGGTACCTTTTCTTCGGCGGCCTGATCGAACGACATGAACGCTGGATTAAGGAAAAAATTCTGCTGTCAGAACGGACAAAATCGGAATTTATATGGAAGAGCGCAAGGATTATATCCTTTATCCTCTCCGTTGCTTGCACAATCGGCCTGCCCCTAATCAGCAGCGTTTTTCTTGATGCTCCGATTCTATATTCTTACTTCTTCATTATCACGGGAAGTTTGATATGCGGGAGATATTCACGAAATAAAGAAAGAAAAAATCTACATCCCGCCTTCTGAACCGGCGCGGGCAATCGAGATCAGATCGATGCCGGAATCTTCCGCCTGCAGACAACCGAGAATGCCTTCTTCATAGGTCGGGTATTTCAGGCGTACACCCAGAACGTCTTTTATTTTTTTATTGTCGATGCGTTTATTGTCGGAATAGAAGCTGCGGGTGATCGGGGCGAGATCGGCTTCTTCGTAGGGGAGGAGAGGCGGCGGCGTTAATCCAAGGATGCGACAGGCATATTCAATCACTTCGTGACTGGGGGCGGCGCGGTCATCCGCAATGTTAAAGATTTCGCCCGGCGTCGGTTTCATCATCGATGCCATCAGCACCTGCACAATGTCCTCGACATGCACGCGGCTGAACGCGTGGCCCGGCTTGTTGATACGGCGGGCGACACCCGCGCGCACCGAATCAAGCGCACTGCGTCCGGGTCCGTAAATACCGGCCAGACGGAAGACATGAACAGGAAGATTATAATCGCGCCACAGGCTGAGCCATTGATCTTCGGCGCGCGCCCGGCGGGAACCGCGTTTCGATGACGGGCGCAATTCCGATGTTTCATCGACCCAGCCGCCTTCACGATCACCATAGGCCGCCGTCGAAGAGAGATACCCGACCCATTGCAGAGTATCGAGCTTCAGAATGTCTTCGGCATGCATGAGGAATGTCGGATCGCCATTATCATCCGGCGGGGTCGAGATCAGCAGATGGGTGGTACCGCGCAAAAACAGCAGCGGGTCTTCCAGCGGTATTTCATAGTCAAAAAGAAAAGCACGGATTCCGTGCTCTTTCATATGACGTCTCTTTTCCACGTCGCGGGTGGTTCCGGCCAGATTCCAGCCCCCCTGTTGCGTGAGCATATGGCCAAGCCAGTCACAGCTATAGCCGTAACCGAAACAAAACAGGGATTTGTTCGCCGCATCTGACATGGTCAGTGACTATAGCAAATAGAATGAGCGGGATACAAGCGCGGCAAGTTCATGAAAGAAAAAGATTAATCTGCGATATATTCTTATTTTAGGCGTGACAGATATCGTGTCGTTTCGAGAACCGGCACGCAGCGTATTCCTGATACGTGAGTACCGGAAGCGCAGAAACGGCCGATAGATGGCCGCATAAATAAGAATATCTAGAAATCGACGTCTTCGTAGTGCTCGACTGGCGTGAATCCGGGAATCCGGTCGGTCAGCAGGGGCTGGAAGCTCGGGCGGGATTTCACGCGGGAATACCAGTCACGAGCGGCCTGATGCTCTTCCCACGGCACATCGCCGATATAATCAATCGCGGAGAGATGCGCGGCGGCGGCAATATCCGCCAGCGAGAAATCATCACCCGCCAGCCAGTTGCGCTTCTCGGTCAGGAAGCCGATATAATCGAGATGATAATGAATATTGGCGTGACCGGCGCGGATCGAAGGTCCATGCGGCTCGCCCATCTTGAGGAAACGCTTCATCAGCTTTTCACCGACAAGGTTTTCCGTGACTTCACGGTTAAACTTCATATCGAACCAGCTGATCAAACGGCGCGTTTCCGCGCGTTGCACCGGATCGGTGCCGAGCAGGCTGATTTCGTCATAAACTTCTTCGAGATATTCGCAGATCACTTGCGAGTTCGCGATCACCGTGCCATCCGGTTCGACCAGAACAGGCACATCACCCGCGGGATTGAGCGCGAGGAATTCCGTACGGCGTTCCCAGACTTTCTCAATCGTCAGCTCGAAGTCGAGCTTCTTCTCCGCGAGCACGATCCGTACCTTGCGCGAGAAAGGGTGGAGCCACAGATGAAACAATGTCCTCATGTTCACGACTCTACCCGAGACAACGGGCGAAGAACACCCCTAACCGTATTGAAATCGCTGATTTTTCGGCTTTTGCAACGCAGTGTTTCCCGAATCACGGGGCGGGTTTGGACTGCACCGCCGTCACGGAAACCTTCACTTTGACTGGATTCCCAACGCTTTGCGTATCTTTCCACTCACCCTGACCGACCCCGAAATCAAGACGGTTCAAGGTCACTTCACCTTCCGCCAGCGCCACCTGATTACCGGCGGAATCTGTGGAAAACGTGATCGTCAGCGGCAGATCGAGCGGCTTTTTAATATCGCGCAGGCTCAGTTCGCCACGGGCAAGATATTGTTTTTCATTGTTCTTTTCAAATTTCGATACGGTATATATCGATTCCGGAAACGATTCGGTTGCAAACCAGTCCGCACCGATCAGGGAGCCGTCGCGATCCGGGCTCTGGCTGTCCACGCTGGCGAGCTGGATTTTAATCGTCGCGGTGCTTTCCCCGGGGCGGTTGGCATCGAAACGGATATCCCCCGTGACTTTGCCAAACCGGCCCTCGATCGGGGCCCCTTGCTGTGTCGCCGTAAAGACGACGCTGCTCTTTTCGGCATCGATCACCCATGCGGGAATCTCCTGCGCATGGGCGGCGCCCCCGGCTAAAACCAGAAACGAAAAAATCAGAGCGCGGATCATTATGCGTTATCCTTTTTGCAGCCACAGGGAATCATACGGCGTAACGTACCGTCTTTATCAATAACGTGGTGCTTCAGGGCACCGGCAAAATGCAGGCCGATTACCACGATCAGAGAGTAAGCGATGATTTCATGAAATTCCTCGGCAGCTTCGGCGACATCCTTATTCGTTGATACCAGATTCGGCAGTGTCAGCCCCTCGATCCCGAACAGATTAACCGGGAAACCCTTGGCCGACGACATGATCCAGCCGGACAACGGCATCGCGATAATGGCAAAATATAAAAACAGATGCACGAGTTTTGCCAGGAACCTTTCCCATTGCTTGTGGGTTGGTAACGCATGCGGATGTGGATTGGATAGCATCCAGATCAGGCGCAGAACGGCCAGTCCCAGCACCACGATGCCCACCGATTTATGCAGGGCATAAATCTTGAACATGTCCGGTCCCGGTTTCAGGTCTGACATATAGAGTCCGACCCCCAGAAGACCGATCACAAGCAAAGCCACAACCCAATGGAAGCTTTGCGCGATGATGCCGTAACGTTCGTTCGTATTGCGCCAGATCATGGAAAGCCAGTCTTTATTGATTAGAGGGTTCTGCGTCGTCACGGAGTCCTTCGACTTCGATCATCAGCTTCACGTCATCCCCGATACCGGGCAACCCGTAAGCCATACCGAAATCACTGCGTTTCAGCGTGCCTGTCGCCGAGAAACCGGAAACGTAGCGCTTGCTGTACGGATGAACCCCCGCGCCATTTTGCGTAACAACCAGCGTCACCGGCTTGGTCACGCCCAGCAATGTCAGGTCGCCCGTGATATTGGCTGTCTTGTCGCCGGTTTTTTCAATTTTAGTGCTTTTGAATGTCATGGTCGGGAATTTTTCAACATTGAAGAAATCCGCACCTTTCAGGTGGTCGTCCCATTTCTGGTCAGCCAGATCGATGCTGGCGGTATTGATCGTCACCTCAACATTCGACTTGGTCGGGTCTTCAGTATCAAAGGTGAAGTGGCCGCTATAATCCGTAAATTTGCCGATCGAGTTCGAGAACCCAAGATGGTTGACGCTGAACACCACCTGCGTATGCGGTTTGTCCAGAACGTATTTTTCCGTGGCGGCCTGTGCGCTGGCAAAGGTCATAGTGGCGGCAACGGCTGCGCCCAGCGCCAGAGTCGATATTTTACGGATCATGCAAGTCTCCTGTTATTCATAAGAGGTGATAGGTCAATATCTTGAAGAAATTAGTGCTACGCAGCAAAGAAACAAGTCGTATTGTACCTTTTATCCGCCGACGGCAAAGTAATATTTATAAAGAAATACAGAGCAATAAGATGTGATCGCCGCAATCGCCCACGCCAGCAGGCCATAGGTGATCCGGAGCGAGCTGTCCTTCAGCAGGTCGTCCCGGCTGCGGTCGCGCAGAAGATAAGCCAGAATCTTCAGGGCCAATGCAAACCCCATCAAAAAGCCGATGATCGCCGTCGCATAAATCATGATGCTCTCTTCCGTCATAAATATCCTGCCCGTAATTTTATGGGCGGGTTTCGCAAATGTGAACGGCTCTTTTCATGGACGATGACATAATTTTGAATTAGGGTTTGCGAAGATCGTTTCTTCAAGAGTAATTTTTCCATGCCTCTCTTCCATATCATTATTCTGGCAATCGTTCAGGGTCTGTCCGAATTCCTGCCCATCAGCTCCAGCGGGCACCTGATCCTGACCCATCACCTGCTGGGCAATGCCGGCAATATGTGGGGCGAGGCCCTGACCATGGATATCGCCGTCCATGTCGGCACGCTGATCGCGATCATCATCTATTGCTGGAAAGATCTGATGGCGATGCTGAAAGGCTGCATTCGGGTCGCCACCGGTAACGCCAAAGATAAAAATGAAATTCGTCTGGTCGGATTCCTGATCGTCGGTTCCATCCCCGTTCTGGCGCTCGGTTTCACCTTTCATATGATGGAACCAGCCTGGGCGCGGTCGCTGCCTGTGGCGGCATGGTCGCTGATCATCTTCGGTATCCTGCTGGGCATCGCTGACAAATTCATGCCCACTGTGCGCACTGTCGAAACCATGACGCTGAAAGATGCCATCCTGATCGGACTGGCGCAAATGCTGGCGCTGATCCCCGGCACCAGCCGTTCCGGTATCACGATGACCGCCGCCCGCGGTCTGGGATTCTCCCGCGTGGAAGCGGCACGCTTCTCATTCCTGCTCGCGGTGATCTCCGTCTCCGGCGCGGGGGCTGTCGGCATTCTTGAGTTCCTCGAAAAACCCAGTGCCGAACTGCTGACCGAAATGGCCATCGGTGCCGCCGTATCATGCCTTGCCGCATTGGCAGCGATGCATTTCCTTATGAAATGGCTGGTCAGTCACAGCTTTATGCCGTTCGTGGTTTACCGCGTTCTGCTGGGGATCGTGCTGCTGGTGATGATTTACGGCGGCTATCTGGGTTAGGCCTGATAGCGAAGAAAACTGATCTGCGTATCGCCGTAAGGGCGCTGATCGATCAGCGTAAACGCTGCCGGAAACGCGACAGCTGCATTCTTTTCATGTTCACAGACGACAATTGCGCCGGATGCCAGCCAGCCGCCATCATGCAGCGCCTGCAACGCGGGAGGCAGAAGATTCATCCGGTACGGCGGATCAAGAAACGCCAGCGTTGCCGGTGCCGCCGATGCCGCACGCATGCTGATCTGTACAGCCTCTTTCTGTATGAACGTACATTGATCCGCGATTTTCATGGCAGCGGCATTATCCTGCGCAAACCGCAGATGATCGCGCTGCTTCTCGACAAAGGTCGCATGCACAGCGCCGCGCGAGAGTGATTCAAGCCCCAGCGACCCCGTGCCGCAGAAAATATCCATCACATGTGCATCTTCGGGCAGGTCGTATGCTTTCAGGATATTGAAAATCGCCTGACGGACCTTGTCCGTCGTCGGTCGGACGGCATCGCCTTCCGGCACCTTTAATATACGGCCACGATGTTCCCCCGCCGTGATCCTCATACTGTCCCCTTGAAGTAACCAGCCAGTTCTTTCTGCAACACGCTCTGCTTGATCTCGGCAACTTCGCCGACATCCAGATCGCCCAGCTCGAACGGACCATAAGAAACACGGATCAGGCGATTAACCTGCAGGCCGATGGCACGCGTAACATTACGAATTTCGCGATTCTTGCCTTCGGTCAGTTTCATTGTCATCCATGTGTTATCGCCACGCCCGCGATCAACAACAACATCAATCGGGCCGTAATGAATGCCTTCGTAACTGATACCATCAGCCAGTGCCTTCAAATCTTCATCGCTCGGACGGCCATAGGCACGCACACGGTAAGACCGCACCCAGCCCGTCGCCGGGAGTTCAAGATAACGCGACAATCCGCCGTCATTGGTCAGCAGCAACAACCCTTCGGTATTCAGATCCAGCCGCCCGACCGAGACCACACGCGGCATGTCGGCGGGCAGATCGTCAAAGACGGTATTGCGGCCCTGCTCATCCCGGGCGGTCGTCACCAGTCCCGCTGGTTTATGGTAGAGGAATAAACGCGTTTTCTCGGGCTGCGGGATCGTCTTGCCATCGACGCGGATATCATCACTGGCCGAGGCCAGAAAGGCCGGGCTGTCCAGCACCTGTCCGTTAACCTGTACCCGTCCCTCGGCGATCAG
>JAMHVA010000031.1:0-3434 GCA_035904625.1 Alphaproteobacteria bacterium
GGCAAAAAGTATGAGGTTAAGTACGCATCGCCCGTCCTACCAGAGCCTTAATTAGGGCTTCAATTTTGCCACTTTCATCCCTATATTATCGGCCATGAAAACGATATCGCTCGGCAATATCAGAATTGCCAATAATCTTCCCGTTACCTTGCTTGCAGGACCCTGTGTTCTTGAAAGCCGTGACCATGCTTTCATGATGTGTGGTGCGCTGAAAGAGCTGACCAGCAAGCTGGGTATCCCGTTCATCTATAAAACGTCCTTTGATAAGGCCAACCGTACGTCGGTGAAGGCGGAGCGTGGCATGGGCATTGATGCGGCGATGAAAATTTTTCAGGATATTAAAAAAGAATTCGATGTACCTGTCGTGACCGACGTGCATGCGCCGGAACAATGCGCGATTGTGGCTGAAGCTGTCGATGTGCTGCAAATTCCGGCATTCCTGTGCCGCCAGACGGATTTGTTGCTGGCTGCGGGAAAAACCGGCAAGGCGATCAACGTGAAGAAGGGGCAGTTTTTGGCCCCGTGGGACATGAAAAATGTTGCTGATAAAATCGCCAGCACGGGAAATGACAACATTATGCTGTGTGAGCGTGGCGTGACCTTTGGCTATAACACGCTGGTGAATGATATGCGTGCGCTGCCGATCATGGCGGAAACAGGTTATCCGGTTGTATTCGACGCCACGCATTCGGTGCAGTCACCGGGCGGCAAAGGGAATGCCACGGGGGGTGATCGCAAGATGGTGCCGCCGCTTTCCCGTGCCGCTGTGGCGATTGGCGTTGCTGCCGTATTCATGGAAACACATCAGGACCCGGACAATGCGCCGTCCGATGGCCCGAATATGGTGAAGCTGAATGAAATGGAATCCGTCTTGAAAACCATGGTCGCCATCGACCGGATCGCAAAGAGTTTATAACCTTACCTTTTTAGGAGAAAAGAAAATGTCTGCCATTATTGATATCGTCGCTCGTGAAATTCTGGATAGCCGCGGGAACCCGACTGTTGAAGTTGATGTGGTTCTGGAATCCGGCGCGCATGGCCGCGCGGCAGTGCCGTCAGGCGCATCGACAGGCGCGCACGAAGCGGTCGAACTGCGCGATGGTGACAAGGCGCGTTATGGCGGCAAGGGTGTTCTGAAAGCTGTTGAGGCGGTGAATACCGATATATTTGAACTGTTGAGTGGTCAGGACGCGGAAGAGCAAATCCATATTGATCAGCTGATGATCGAACTTGATGGCACGCCGAACAAAGGCAAATTGGGCGCAAACGCCATTTTGGGGGTCTCTCTGGCTGTGGCCAAGGCCATGGCGGATGAACTGGATGTACCGCTCTATCGTTACCTTGGCGGCACGTTCGCGCATTTGCTTCCCACCCCGATGATGAACATCATCAATGGCGGTGCTCACGCCGATAACCCGATTGATTTTCAGGAATTCATGATCCTGCCGGTGGGGGCGCCGACATTTGCAGAAGCCATTCGTTGTGGTTCCGAAGTGTTCCACGCGCTGAAGAAAGAACTGTCTGCTGCAGGACTGAACACCAACGTGGGCGATGAAGGCGGTTTCGCACCGGCTGTCAAATCCACGACGGACGCGCTGGATTATATCATGAAGGCCATTGACGCTGCTGGCTACAAGGCTGGTGAAGATGTCGTTCTGGGGCTGGATTGCGCTTCGACAGAGTTCTACAAAGGTGGCAAGTACGTGATGGAAGGTGAGGGTAAAACCCTGACCTCCGCCGAGATGGTAAAGTTCTATGAAGACCTCTGTGCGAAATACCCGATTGTTTCCATCGAAGACGGTATGGCTGAAGATGACTGGGATGGCTGGGTTGCCCTGACCAAGGCTCTGGGTGAGCGTGTTCAACTCGTCGGTGACGATTTGTTTGTGACAAATTCCGAACGTCTGGCGCGCGGCATCGAAATGGGTGCTGCGAATGCGATCCTCGTGAAGGTGAACCAGATCGGCTCGCTGACAGAAACGCTGGATGCGATCCAGATGGCGCAGAAGGCCGGTTATGGCGTTGTGCTGTCGCACCGTTCGGGCGAGACGGAAGATTCAACGATTGCCGATATCGCTGTGGCTGTGAATGCTGGCCAGATCAAGACAGGTTCACTGTCCCGTTCTGACCGTACAGCCAAGTATAATCAACTGATCCGTATTGAAGACTTGCTGGGCCCGCAGGCGCAATATGCTGGTGCATCGATCCTGCGTGCAAAGCCGGAGACGACAAAGAAAGCGAAGAAGAACGCGGCCTAGTTTTTTCGGGTAATCTGTTTCGAAGCGCAGCCCTTTATAGGGCTGCGCTTTTTATTGGTGCTACAATCGCAATAGCTTATGATTCTATTTCAATCCATTTAAAATATGAAAAATAATGAACGCTCACATTTTTTCAGCCTGCGCCTGAAGCTGATCGCGGCATTTATTGTCGTTGGTTTTGGCCTGAGCATATTTCTGGGACTGGCCGCGCATAACATGCTTGAGGAAAAACTGTTCCTTGAGTTGCGTAAGAACGTCGTCAATATGACTCATATGGGCGTGGAGATTATAGACAAAGCGGCTCTGGAGCGTTTGAAAAGCGAGTTATCGGACAATCTTTCCGATCAACAGAGAGAGCAGATAGAAACTTCCGCCGATTACAAACGAGTATCTGATCAGCTTAATTTTATTCGCGATACACAGCCTGATCTTATCAGATACGTGTATATTGTTTCACCCAGCCACAGGGATGGGTATGCGCGTTATATCGTGGATGCTGATGTCCTCAAGGACAGTTCAGGCGAAAATCAGGATGAAATTTCCCATTTCAATCTGGAAACGGATATTTCTGAATTTCCGGTCATGCAACAGGCTATGGACCAAAAATCCAGTCTTATTGAATCGGAATTCACCAGAGATGCCGCGTTTGGCGTCAATTCTATTTCCGGTTACGCACCTGTGATGTCTGCGGATGGCCAAACCCTGATCGGTCTTCTGGGGCTTGATATGGTCGATACGGAGGTACAAAATGCGCTTTCCGCCGTTCTGCGGCAAGCCATTGTGGCGGCCTGTCTGGCGTTGATTGTGTCCCTCATGATGGCAATCGTTATGGGGACGGTTCTGACGCGCGGCATTATCAAACTGGATAATCTTGTGCAATCTTTCGCACAGAAAGATTTTGAGGCCCGCTCAAGTCTGAGGTCAAATGACGAGGTTGGCCGGTTAGGGGTCAGTTTCAATTACATGGCCGATATCATTCAGGATTACAGTGCCCGTCTGGAAGCTTTGGTGGATGCGTATGGTCGTTTTGTGCCGCATGATTTGCTGAGGCTTCTTGATAAAGACAGCATCCTGGATGTTCATCTTGGTGATCAGACTGAGAAGGAGATGTCAGTTCTATTCTCAGATATTAGAAACTTTACCTCGATCTCCGAACGGTTAACGCCGCAAGAAAAT
>JAMHVA010000032.1:0-8339 GCA_035904625.1 Alphaproteobacteria bacterium
GCTGTGCTGCGCGCGGGCAGCGAGGATGGATCTGTTTATATCTCGGAAAAAGAATAAGTAAGCAGGCCTAGATGCTGGCGCGGGATTTCAGGGCGGTCATGATCGTGCCCTCATCAAGATAATCCAGTTCGCCGCCGACCGGAACGCCATGCGCCAGCCGCGTGATCTTCAGGGCGGGACGCGCGTCCTGCAGCCGGTCGCTTAAATAATGTGCGGTTGCCTGTCCGTCGACAGTCGCGGCCAGCGCCAGAATGACTTCATCGACGCCCTCCAGACGGTCGATCAGCGGGCGGATCGTCAGCATATCGGGTGTGACGCCGTCCAGCGCCGACAGGATACCGCCCAGAATATGATAACGGCCCTTGTAGGCGCCTGTCCGTTCGATCGCCCACAAATCGGCGACACCCGCGATCACGCATAATACGTTTTGTGTGCGTTGCGGGTTATTGCAGATGCGGCAGGGGTCAGACAGATCAAGATTGCCGCACGCCGTGCAGGTACGGACCTGTTCGGCGGTTTGCTCCAGCGCCAGCATCAGCGGGTTCATCGCTTTCTGGCGGTTGGTCAGCAGGTGCAGTGCGACGCGGCGGGCCGAACGCGGGCCCAGACCCGGCAGCCCGGCCAGCGCCCGGATCAGGCTGTCGAGCGGACCATCACTTTGTCTTGCATGATAGGACATGGGATTAGTCTAGTCGTTGAGGCGGCGGCCTTCCAGCTTCTTCGGATCGCTGTACACAAAAAGACTGCTGGTCAGGTTGATGCCGGTCTGCATCTGGAACAGCTCGACCTCGGTGATCGTGCCCTGAGAATCCTTGACGCGCCATTTTTTCAGTTCGAACGGTTCTTCGGTGAAGCCCAGCATCAGCGTACCCGCGCCGGGATCGGATTTTTGCGACAATGTGATCTGCAGCAGATCGCCGCCGCGGTTGATGTCCTTGACCAGAACGTCGCCGGACAGGCTTAAATCATCGCGCAACAGGAAATCGGCCAGCGTCTGGCCGATGGGAGCGTTGCTTTGTTCCTGCAACTGGCTGTCATAGAAATAGATGAAATAGCCATCAGCCACGACGAAGTCCTTGATCGGCGGATCATATTCAAACCGCAGCTTGCCGGGGCGCGAAAGGTAGAACGTGCCAATCGCCTGCGACCCGTCATTTGCGGTTTGCAGGAAACGCGCCTTGGCGGTCTTGAGCGTCTTCAGATAGTTTTCCGCCTGTACGACTTCGGGCGCGCGGGGGGGCTGCGCGTTTGTCTGTGCGGCGGCGGGAAGGGCAAAAACCAAAAGAGCCAGAGCGAGAAGATATTGTTTCATACCCTCATTTTTAAAGAAACAAGGCGGCGAAAGGAAGGCTGAAAAGGGGAAAATTCAGGGGGAATCCGGTGAAACGACGATCTGGTCAATTCCGATATAGCTGTTCAGGCGCTTTAGCGATAACCGGGCACTCCCGTCTTCCAGGGTGATGTTTTCCCCTGGTTTCAGCAACCATGTCAGGGTTTTGTCCTTGATCGCCGGGGCGGGGGTGGCATTCAGGATTCGAGGTTCCGGCGGATCGACCAGAGTCATCTCGATCCGGACAGGTTCTTCCGTTTTCAGCACTCGGACCCAGCCCCGGTTATATTTGTGGCCGATATAATGCCAGTAAGGGGTAAGTTTATAATGGTCGCTTGCGTTCATGACGTCTTGGTCGCTTCCATCAATCTCCCCGAAGACTAATTTTTCGTCATTTAGGGGCGGAAGGGTCGATTCCAGACGTAAGGGTTTCCCTTTTATGTTCATCCGGGTTTGATCGAAGCTCTTATAAAAAAGCCAATTGCTATCGGCTCCTAACGCCAAGAAAGTGTTTTCGACGGGTATGCCATTTTGGATCTGTGTCCGGGCTGTGTCGGCATCAATCAGGGCACCATCGCTTGATTGTGCAACAAATCCGTAGAAGGGGTCGGCAAAAATCCGGCGTCTTTCGGGTGTTGTGACTTCTAACGCAGAATGGGCGCCGTCTGACTGCACCATGTCCCATTGGTACGATTGATATCCTTTTTGCTTTAGAATGAATGACAGCGCGCGCGCCGCGTCGTCACAATGACCGTGCATCGTATAACTCTCGATCAGGCCATCCGGCAGGCGCAGCCACCGGGGCAGGCGGTGGTTGGTGACAAAGGGGCGTAGGCGATGAAGTGACGGGACCTCGCCGGGGCGTGCATGCCGGAAATTATGAAAGACATGAGCTGTCAGTGTCCTGATGGCTTCATCACCGGAGAGCGCTTCATCCGGCAAGGCTGCCTTGATTGTGGTTCCAGCGCGATGTTCTGCGGCGGATATGATTATTTGCCGGACGGCCAGCCACCCGATGAGGCTTGCCATCGCCACCAGCAGAATTGCCAGACATATCCGCCGTGTCTTCATTTATTCCTTCAGTGAGACCAGAGTCGCGTTACCTCCCTGGCGGGTGGTGTCGATGCTGACCACTTTTTCCGTCGCGAAACGGTACAGGTAATGCGGGCCGCCCGCTTTTGGACCGGTGCCCGAAAGGCCATGGCCGCCGAAGGGCTGGACACCGACGACAGCGCCGATCATGGTGCGGTTCACATACAGGTTCCCGGCATGCACATCGTTCGTCACTGTTTTGATCGTGGTGCCGATGCGGGTATGCAGGCCGAATGTTAGGCCGTATCCGGTACCGTTAATATCGCTGATGATTTTCTGCAAGTCTTCGGCCTTATAGCGGATCACATGCAGCACAGGGCCGAACACTTCGCGCTCCAGCTGGCGGATATCCTTAATCTCGTAAGCGACAGGGGCGAAGTAGTGACCTTTGCCGGAGAGGGACGGGTCCAGCGGGCATTCGCCGATCAGCGTGCCGATCTGGTCCAGTTTTTTGCGATGGGCCGTCAGCATTGCGTGCGCTTCGGCGTCGATGACCGGGCCGATATCGCTGCTGTAATCGCCGGGCAGGCCGACGCGGCGCTCTTTCATCGCACCTTTCAGCATATGAATTATTTTATCGGCAACATCGTCTTGTACGTACAAGACGCGCAGCGCCGAACAACGCTGGCCAGCAGAGCCAAAAGCGCTGATCAGCACGTCATCGACGATCTGTTCCGGCAGGGCGGATGAATCGATGATCATCGCATTCTGGCCGCCGGTTTCGGCGATCAGCGGTACGATGGCACTGTCTTTTCCAGCCAGTGTGCGGTTGATCAGGCGGGCGACTTCGGTCGATCCGGTGAAAGCGACCCCGGCGACATCCTTGTGCGCGATCAGTTCCGCACCGGTCTTGCCATCACCTTGAACAAGGATCATGGCGTTATCAGGAATGCCTGCCTTGTGCATCAGTCGCACGGCATAGCTTGCGATACGTGGCGTTTGTTCCGCCGGTTTGGCGATGACGGCGTTACCGGCCATCAGGGCAGCTGATATCTGGCCGACGAAAATCGCCAGCGGGAAATTCCACGGGCTGATGCAGACGAACGTGCCGCGGCCCTGCAGCGTCATCACGTTGCTTTCACCTGTGGGGCCGGGCAGGCGGGTGCCGCTTTCGTTGAAATCGACGCGACCACGCTGCGCGTAGTAACGGCAGAAATCGACGGCTTCGCGCACTTCGGCGATGCCATCATCCAGTGTCTTGCCTGCTTCCTTGGTGCAGAGGGCCATCAACTCGCCCATGTTCTGTTCCATCAGGTCAGCGAATGCTTCCAGTGCCTTGGCACGATCTTCGGCGGGCGTTTTCGACCAGAGCGCAAAACCTTCGCGGGCTTTGGTGAAGGCCTGATCGACACTGATGGCGCTGTTCGCAGGAATTTGCGCGACATCGAATTTATCGATGATCGCCAGCAGCGGTTCGCGCATCGTGTCTTCGGTCAGGTCTGTTCCGGCGGAATTTTCACGCTCGGGGCCATAGATATTGGCAGGCAGCGGAATATGACTGTGACGTTTCAGCGGATGATTGCTGGACGAAAGAACCGGATCGGTGACGACTTTCGCCGCCGGGATCTTTTCGTCCAGCATCTGGTTGACGAAGTTGCTGTTCGCACCGTTTTCCAGCAAGCGGCGCACCAGATAGGGCAGCAGGTCTTCATGACTGCCGCACGGCGCATATACTGCGACACCGGCAAGGCCGTCAGCCAGAACGAGGTCGTGCAGCGATTCACCCATGCCGTGCAGGCGCTGGAATTCGAAACCGCCGCGATTATTTCCAGCCAGTTCCATCACAGCGGCGACGGAATGGGCGTTGTGGGTGGCCAGCATCGGGTACAGAACATCGCGACGATCCAACAGCTTTCTGGCGTTGGCGATATAGGAAAGGTCGGTATTCACCTTGCGGGTGAATACCGGATAATCGGCCAGCCCCATCACTTGCGCGCGTTTGACTTCCGTGTCCCAGTACGCGCCCTTGACCAGACGCACCTGCAGACGGCGTTTTGAACTTTCAGCAATCTCGATCACGCGGTCGATCACCAGCGGGCAGCGTTTTTGATAGGCCTGCACCGCCAGACCAAAACCTTCCCAGTCTTTTAAAGCGGGTTCGCGGGCGACGGCATCGATGATCTGCAGCGATATTTCCAGACGGTCCACCTCTTCGGCATCGACTGTCATCGGTACATCGTTATTGGCGGCGATGATCGCCAGTTCGCGCAGGCGTTCGATCATCACCGGCAGACAGCGGTCAGCCTGCGCCACGCTGTAACGCGGGTGCAGGGCGGAGAGTTTTACCGAGATACCGGATTTCATGCCCTGATGCGTATGCTTGCCGACGATGTTCAGCGCGTTGACGTAGGATTGATAATAACGTTCGGCATCATCAGACGTGCGGGCGCCTTCGCCCAGCATGTCGTAAGACAGGCGGTAACCTTTTTTCTCATAGGCACCGGCGTTCTTGATTGCCTCATCAATCGTGCGCCCCAGCACGAATTGCTTGCCCAGCATTTTCAAGGCTTCGATGATCGCCTTGCGGATCACCGGTTCGCCCAGACGCGCGAGCGCCGAATCGAGTGTCTTGCGGGTGAGGGACAGGCCAAAACCGGCAGCCTTCATCATCAGGTCTTTGGTATCGCCCTGTTTGGCCAGCCAGTCGGCGGCCTTCATCTTGTCGCGGATCAGCGCGTTGGCGGTTTGCGCATCAGGAATGCGCAACAGCGCCTCGGCCAGTGTCATCAGCGCGAGGCCTTCTTCCGTATCCAGTCCGTATTCGCGCAAGAACCCTTCCAGTTCGCCCATCTTGCGTTTGGTATTACGCGCGCGCTCGACCAGATCGCGGGCGCTGGCGTGAACGCGTTCGCTGCGGACGACATCCCAGGGAAGGTCGTTCAGCAGCGCCTCGACGCAGGTCTTTTCATCGGCATAAAGAAGGGGCGAAAGCGATGTTGGCATGTCAGTGATCCGTCATGTGGTTAACGGGGGCCACTCTAACATTATGGGCGGGTAACTTCAAAGGGTGGGGGCTGCGGTGCAGCATGAGCCTGCGGGAGTATTTTCTTTGGCCGGGGCGGGCGGTTTCGTCATGGCGACGACCCGGCGCAGACGTCTTGTATATTCCAGAATATCTTCGAAGGGCAGCGCGAATGTTACGCGAGTCATCAGTTCGTTGTCTTTTATACCCATCCACGCCGCTGTGCATGACCCGATGTTCTGATAGTCCAGAAGCCCGATCATGCTGTAATTATCTTTGAAGGGTTTGTCCCAGCCGCCATTGGGGGCCGGGTAGGTATGGCCGTGCAGGGCGCTGAAATCGATCATATGGAAGAAACCGGCTTCAGGCCTGCTTACGACCCTGATGCCGGGGATATCCTTGCGTAATGCGTCGATGGCGTCCTTGCGCGAGCAACCTTCCAGCCGTGCGTAGGTTGATATGATTTTCTTCTTATCGTCGGCTGTGGCCTCATCCACCGTATCGATACCGTTGATCAGGGCCTTCATGAACAGGCCGCGCATGCGGTGATCACGGTTCAATCGTGCCATATGGTGTTCACGGGCGGCCTTGAACGGTTCTTTCATGCTGTAGAATGCTTCCATCGCGGCCAGCGTGGGGCGGGGCGGGAAATAATTATTCTCCATCCGCATTTTCTCGATGCTGGCGATATCCCTGTCATGGCCGATAACGATGCCGCCGCGGACACTGACCAGACCGGCTTTGGACGGGCCTGCCAGTGTAAACGTGTCTTTATAGATTTCCGGGATTTGTGCAAAAGCAAAGGCTTTGCGGTCGCCATATTCCAGCCCGTCATACACCATGTCGTCGATGATGCGGATGCGACTGGCGGGTCCGTTCCATACATGGCCCGGTTTGATCTCATACTCTTTATCGAACATTTTCGTCTTGATCGGGGCTTGCGTTTCCTGCCATGCCTTCAGGGCGTCGTCATCTTTCTTTTGATAGAAGCGGCGTGCGGCCAGAAAGACGTCGGCCAGTTCGCGCGTCTGCGCCTCATTACGGATTGTCCCCAGCGGGTTATTCGGGTTGGAATCGAAATAGGCAACGATGCGGAAACCGTCGGCGTCCGCTTTCAGGATTGCGTCCTTTAATTGCTGAGCCGTGATCTGGCCGGTTTCCATGTCGCGGTTGATGCTGATCACTTCAATGCCTTCACGCATTGCCGGGTTGGTAAAGAAACCGTATGTCGGCACGGGCATCAGGATGGCAGGTTTGATGTTGCGGCTTCGGCTCCGGTTTTCTTCTCTCACGTCATCCGCCAGAAGACGGATCACAAGGTTATAGGCTTCGGTGGTGCCGCCGCCGGTCATGGTGAAATGGCTGAACGGCAGCCCCGACCAGTCAGGCGGCTGGATGCCGCGGGCGGTAAAATGGTCGCTGATCGCTTCGTAGGTGCGGCGGATTTCCGGGTCGCTCAGACCCTGTTTCATAAAACGGTAGACATTCAGATCTTTGGCGGCCTGCGCGAAGGCATGGCGGGCGGCGCTGCGAAACGGGTGCAGCGGATTGCCAAGCGACATGTCGAGTTTGGTCTTTGCCATGGCCTGCCTGTCGGTTGAATGGGCAGCGAACAGTAGCAGTTTTATTTACATATTGCAAATTCAGGCAATTGGAGAGCAGAAAACCCGGAATTATTCCTTCAGAAACGGCTGGCGGCTATCTGAGGTTTCGTCATAAATATCGACATAGTTGCGGCACAATCTTTTGGCTGACAGGCGTGCGGGAAAAGGTAATTCCTCTACGACCTTTAACATAGAATTCCGAAATTTTTCCTGCTTTCCTTTAAAGTCATTCCGGGGATCGTTCCATATCTCAAGACCTAAGGAGTCTTTCTTTGCCATCTGCATATCCCATACACAGAACCATGCATAAGCATCTATAATTTCCAGTAAGCTGCTATTATCGCCTGATTGGTATGCTTTGTAAGCTCTACCGGCACCTAGTTGCGCCATTTTGTAAAGGGCGACTACATGCCCCTGTCTTGCTGCTTCTTTGTACCATTTCTCGGCTTCTTCTATGTTTGGTGAAGCATAGATTCCCGTTTCATATAAATTACCTAATACATATTGAGTGTTTACATCACCCCATATCCCTACATGGCGGCATATCTTGATTATTTTTTCCTGTTTTTCCGGAGCGTGCTGAGAGAAGCTTTTCAAGCCTTGATGACATTCTTCAGGAAAATGTTGGATTTGGCTGCTGTTCTGCCGGCGTGTTATGGCGCTCTTTCTTGCTTCGCTCTCTATACTAGTTTCATTCTGAGTAATCATATTAAAGACCAGAAGCGGGATAACGACAGCAAGTATACAGCCTATAATAAACTCTAAAGGGGAGGGTAGCATG
Organism: Alphaproteobacteria bacterium; assembly: GCA_035904625.1. Lineage (GTDB taxonomy): Bacteria > Pseudomonadota > Alphaproteobacteria > Micavibrionales > Micavibrionaceae > Micavibrio_C. Next base: position 7,770 of record JAMHVA010000032.1, read on the forward strand.
TGCAGACCTTTATATCTGGGCGTTTTGTATAATGTTGATTATTCCTTCAGCAGCGGTGCGCCCGGCGGCTCCGCGCCCCACGGGCGCAAGGTGACGGACGAGATCGAATTTTTTGGCGAACCCTCGATCAGCTTGTCACTCCATGTCAGGTAAACCAGCGTTTCAGTTTCCTTGTCGTAGAAGCGTGTCACCTGCAAAGACTTGAACAGGATCGAACGGCGTTCGTTGAAAACTTCCTCGCCTTTCTCGCGCACGCGGATCGCTTCCTTGAACTTGATCGGGCCGGTCTGTACGCAGGTGATGCTGGCATCCGACGTATCTTCGGCCAGACCAATCGCGCCGCTGATGCCGCCGGTGACGGCGCGGGCGACATAACAGGTGACGCCTTCTATCTTCGGATCTTCGAAACCCTCGATCTTGATTTTGTCATTCGCAGCGCCCAGCAGTCGGAATGTCGTGCTGACCTCGCCGATATCGCGGGCCTGTACTGTCTGTGGCAGGCAGAGAAGGCCTGCGGCTACAATGCTGAATATCCTGATCCGGTTCATGAATTTATCCTTATCCCGCGTC
>JAMHVA010000033.1:0-1847 GCA_035904625.1 Alphaproteobacteria bacterium
AACGTCCATTGATTGCCATATTTCTGGTGTAGATAGAAACCGCCAAACGTCAGCCTTGCCCGGTCGAGATCGACGGCGGCCCGCAACTCCTGCGTCCAGTATTTCTGATCATTTGTTTCATAAGCCGCACAGATCGTCCTCGGCGTGCCATCACACTCCTCAAGTGTGAACTTGTGCTGCTTCAGATAGCCGGTGACCGACGTCAGCGTAACCCTGTCGCTGGCGTGGTAATTAATCGTCAGAAGGTGATTTTGCACCTTGTTCCAGAAGTCGTTGATGCCATCGGAAACAACTGACGTGCTGGTTTGACCTGCCTGGGAGGGGCTGTAGCCGAAGCCATCCGTCCCATCGGGCTTAGTAATCGTGGTACCGGCGAGCTGAAGCATGGGCTCAGAGCTGTCTCCGCCATTTCGCCCCTTGGAAAGGCCGTATTGATATTTGTAGCTGATGGTCAAATCTTCGGTGGGGTCCCAGCGGACGATAGCGCGGGCGGCAAGAAAATTGCCGTCGTGGGTATCTTTCGCGCCTTCACCCGGGCCGTTGAAAAGATTTTTTGTAGTCGCGCCGTTGGTTTCGCGGGTTGCAGAAAACCTGACGGCCAGCCGGTCGGGCACAATAGGGATATTCAGAACCCCTGACATAGCTGTGCTGTCATGATTTCCTACCGCGATTTTCGCGCTGCCTTCGAGTCTGTAGGTCGGTTGGTTTGTATGCATCACGACAGCGCCCGCTGTGGAATTGCGACCAAATAGCGTCCCTTGGGGGCCGCGAAGAATTTCCGCCGTGTCAAGGTCATCCGTCTGAAAGTCGACGGCCGAGCTCGACAGAATATAAAAGTCGTCAATATAAACGGTTGTCGGTGACTCGCTTCCCTCATTGAAGTCGGCTTGCCCGATACCCCGGATTATAGAACAGGCTGGCATTTCCTTTGGAACCCCATTGCTTCTTGAAGTCCACATTAGGTGTCAGCCCCGCCAGATCGCCAGCCGACTGAATCTTGAGGTTTTCTAGTTGCTCACCGTTGAACGCCATCACCGACGCGCCAACTTTCTGGATCGATTCAGAGCGCCTGTTAGCGGTAACGATGATTTCGCCAGTTGTATTCTTTGCCTGACTTTCAGCCTGCTGTTCATCTGGCGACTCTTGCGTACCTTGCGCGAATGAGACAGCTGGCACGGCGCAACTCGTCATGAGCGCAAGCATGATTGAACGCGACATATTCATTTTCGATCCTCTCCCTGATCTTCGACGACGTTGATGGTTATGATGTCTATATGCGAGGGATCGCTTCGCAGTTCTTGGCGGGAGAGGACGCGAAACTTGGCGCAACGCGCCAGAACGGAACGAAGAAAAAATCGTAAAATTCTAATTTTAATTGTTTTTAGCAGGAAATTCGGCCGAGCCGATGAGGAGCGTTCTGGTTAGCATCAGGATGAGGCCGACCAGCGGGGCCGCTCAGGTACCTCGGGCTTGAGAACAGGAATACTAGGCAATAACACAGGTGCTGCTATTAAACGCGTGGCGATTTCATTCTTGCACAGTGGCCCGGAATTCGCGCGGAGAGACGCCATATTCCCTGCGAAATATCTTGCTGAATGTTCCCGAATCGCTGAAACCCCACCGAAATGCGATATCCGTGATCGTCTCCCGGCCGCGCGTGCGCGATGAGAGATCCTGCTTGCACCGTTCAAGGCGGCGCCAGGTAATATAGCCCGACGCGGAGATGTCGATTTCGTGAAACAGGCGATGCAGGTGCCGTACAGAGATGTTGTGATGCTCTGCTATGTTGGAAATGGAGAGATCACAATCCTCGATATTCTTTTCAATATAGTTGCGTATCTCGCACA